>CAYJAM010000312.1:0-3819 GCA_964367725.1 uncultured Sphingobacterium sp.
TCTGTCCGCCCAAACCTTCCAGCTGGTCGATCGCCGCCGGACGGTAAACGTCACCGGCTACCAGTAATGGTTTCTTATTCTTTTTGGTGACCAGATAATTGGCAAGCTTACCTGAGAAAGTAGTTTTACCAGCACCGTTCAATCCGGCGATAAGAATGATCGTAGGATTTGCAGAAATATTTAATTCTTCAGCTGTACCACCCATCAGGGCAGCCAGCTCATCATTCATAAGTTTGGTTAAAAGCTGTCCGGGAGAAATGGAAGTGAGTACATTCAGTCCGAGTGCTTTTTCTTTTACATCATCAGTAAAAGCTTTTGCAGTTTTGTAGTTAACATCGGCATCCAGAAGAGCTTTACGTATCTCTTTCATGGTTTCAGCCACGTTTATTTCTGTTATACTTCCCTGACCCTTAAGAACCTTAAATGCTCTGTCGAGTTTATCCTGTAAATTTTCAAACATCTTATTTATCAGCTTTTAGCAGGTGCAAAGGTAAGATTTCTAGCTTACAGGACTAAAATAATTGTTTATTCCTCAGGTAAACAGATCAAAATCAAAAAAATTCATATTAAAAGTAACATTCCCATTGCTTAGACCTAAAGTATCTAACATTTTAATTTCTTTGCAGCGTTGAAATTTACGAATGAGGTTTAGAATAATAATTGCTGGATTTTTCTGTCTATTAGGAAGTATTTGTGAGGCTCAGGAGCACAGAAAGTTCAATGCGGTTCGTACAGATCACTCACCTAAAATAGATGGTGAATTAGATGACAGGGTTTGGAAAGAGACCAGGCCAGCGAGTGATTTCATTGAGTTTAAGCCTCTTCCCGGACGTCTTGAGCCCAGAGAAAGAAGAACTGAAGTCAAAATAGTCTATGACAATACAGCCATTTACATTGGAGCCCGGATGTATGATGTGCCCGATAGTATTTTCCGCGAACTTATGCCCAGGGATAATCTTAACAATTCTGATTTTTTAGGAATTGTTTTTGATACCTATCTCGACAGGATCAATGCTTTTGGCTTTTATGTAAGTTCTACCGGTACTCAGTTTGATGCTAAATACTCGAATTCTGGCAATGAGGACAAGAATTGGAACGCAGTATGGGATAGTCAGGTGAAAATCGACAGTCTGGGCTGGACAGCCGAATTGAAGATTCCTTATTCTGCGCTCAGGTTCGGTTCCGGTGAAATTCAGGAGTGGGGATTAAATATGACCCGCCGACGGCACATGAATAATCAGCAGACCAGCTGGAGTTACATAGATCCAAAGATCAGTGGATTTATCAATCAGGAAGGTGAATTAAGTGGAATAAAAGGGATTAAGTCGCCCATCAGATTGTCATTCTCGCCCTACATCTCCACTACAGCTAATAATTATCCTTATAATATAATCGGAAAGAAAAATACGACCGGTAGTTTCAATGGCGGAATGGATATCAAGTATGGCATAAGTCAGAGTTTTACTTTAGATATGACCCTTGTTCCTGACTTTGGCCAGATTCGTTCAGATAATCAGGTTCTTAATCTAAGTCCCTTTGAAGTAAGATTTAATGAAAATAGGCAGTTCTTTACCGAAGGAACGGAGTTGTTCAATAAAGGAAATCTTTTTTATTCGAGAAGGATCGGTTCAAATCCTGCTTATATAGCAAATGTAAATTCACAGCTGCTGCCCGGAGAAACTATACGGGAAAATCCCACAGAAAGTAAATTACTCAATGCCACAAAAATCTCAGGCCGATCAGATAATGGTTTAGGTTTGGGTTTCTTTAATGCGGTTACCAAGCGCGGTTATGCAAGAGTTGAAAATAGCTTGGGAGAAGAACGTCTTATTGAATCACATCCATTAAGTAATTATAATATTCTGGTTCTTGATCAGTCTTTAAAAAACAACAGTTCAGTTACTTTCCTGAATACCAATGTTATCCGACAGGGTTCGGCATATGATGCCAATGTGAGTTCATTCTTAGCAAATTTGAATGACCGAAACAACAAGTATTATGTTGCAGGAGCCGGTAAGTTTAGTTATGTGGGAGCAGAAGTCCCCGGTGGTTCAAATAATTCAGGCCTTAATTATGAACTTGGGGCAGGTAAGAAGAGTGGAAATTTTACCTGGGGATATGGTTTTGATTTGTCTGATAATAAATTTGATCCTACCGATCTTGGCTATTTTAATAATAACAACTTCATTAGCCATTCCTTTGATATAGGTTATAATATTTATACTCCCTGGAAGATATTTAATCGTTTCAATACTTACATGGGGATCTTTCAAACCCATAGGTATCTGCCACGTGCATTTCAGTCGTCAAGAGCATCCACAGGCGGATATTTCGAGTTTAAAAATTTCTGGACTCTGAATCTTGACTTTTACAGGCAGTTTATGGGTAATGATTTTTATGAACCGAGAGTGGCAGGGAAAGAATTCAATACTCCTGCCAGCACCTATGCAAATTTCAGACTTAGGTCAAACCCGATAAGAAAGTATAATGCAGGTGTATTTTTTTCTGCCCGACTTAGGGAACAGTTCCATGGTGTTGGGTATGTGACAGGGTTTTATCAGAATTTCAGGGTTAAGAACAGGCTTTCGCTTGGAGTTGATTTCAGTGCTCAACCTCAATATGATTATTCTGCATGGTTAGGACTTAGTAAGGCAAAGGAGATTATTTTTTCAAGATTTGACAGAAGTACCATTGAAAGCATGTTTGATGCCACCTATACCTTCAACAGCAATATGGCTATTATGGTTAGGGGAAGGCATTACTGGTCCAAAAGAAATAATAAAGCTTTTTATTTTCTGAGAGACGACGGGGAGCTGCAGGACCATGATGGAGCCGAGTTCAAGGGTACTCATACGAATTATAATGTATTCAACATTGATCTGGTTTATTCATGGCGTTTTGCTCCGGGAAGTGAGCTGAGTGTGGCCTATAAAAATTTATCGGAGAATATGGAAGCTGAGAACCGGTTGGGATATTTCCAAAACTTTGACCGGGTTACCAGTTTACCACAGAACAATAATGTTTCACTGAAGATTCTTTATTATGTTGATTATCTGCAGCTTGTAAAGAAATAACAGATTTGAAAATTATCTGTAATTTTTCAGGGCATGTTTCAGATTTCTAATTCGCAAATTTATAAGCGAGTCCGAATGCCATAGCCTGGCTAGCCTGAATTTTGTTTGCTGTATCCTCATCATAAAGAATGATTCCAGCCAATGATACATTTATCAGACGGTTTACATTCGCAGTTAATGTGAGATCGAGCCTGTTATCTATACTTGAAAGTTTTTCATAATTGGCAAACATACTATAACGGCCTTTTAGATTCAGGTTTTTTGCAACATCCTTATCATAGGAGCCAACTAACTGAAATGCCAGCTCATTTCTGAAAGTCTTACCGGGCACAACCCCAAAATTCTTTGGATTAGTCAGATGAAGATCCCTGTCAAGTACAAATGTCTGTCGGGCAGTTCCTGTACCAATACGAAGGTAAAAGTGTTTTACCGGCTTGTACTCAAATCCAAAAGATTCTGTAAGGTATCCCGGAGCCATGAATTTGGATAATAATGTACGCTTTTCGTTTCCCTGGGCATCTTTTGAAAAGGTATAACCCATATCAAATTGCGATTCAAAGTTAATGGATCCGAAAAAATACCAGCTTTTAGACAATTTTAGGGCAACTTTATTATCCCAGAAAATCCTGTCAATGGTTTTCCTTGCCAATTGACCTTTATTATTTAACTTACCATATTGGAGAATAAGCTCTGAGGCAAAGTTTTTATCTTCTTTGGTGTAATCGGTCTTATAGGAAAATTGTCC
>CAYJAM010000313.1:0-3816 GCA_964367725.1 uncultured Sphingobacterium sp.
TTAGCTGTCAAAAAATTACGTATATTTATATAATTTAAACTTTAGACAAAGTTATAAAACTAGACGATGTATTATAATATTTTGAAATGCAACCTATAGGGATATAATCTCGTCTATATATTAAACGTTAACATTTAAATACTTCGGCCATGATAAAGAAAATCATTTATTTTTCAGCACTGCATGCTTTTATAGTTGTTGCAGTAGGTCTTTCGTCCTGTATGAGCACCAAGACTGTTCAAACTACAGTTCCAGAAGATGACGTTTACTACTCCAATGCAAAAGCTAAGGAGATAGTTATTGCTGAACCGGTTGTTCGGGAAGAGAAACAGTCCTCTGATTATGTTACCGAAGAAGAATTATATGGGGATACCTACGGTTATTATGGTTATACCGATTATACATCACGTATTAACCGATTCAGAGGGTATCACCCTTCTTTAACTTACTATAACAGTATATACGGTTATAATTACGATCCTTTTTTCAGTCCATCCTTCTTTCCATATAGCTATTTCGGCTCACCGTCTATAAATATTGGGATAGGATTAAATAGCGGGTTCTATGGCTATAATCCATGGAGATATTATGGATATAACTATGGTTCTAGTTTCATGGGACCGTATTCCTTTAATAATCCGTATAATTATTATGGATATGGAGCTGGTAATTACTATGGGGGAAATTACAATCGTGGTTATTATAGTGGTATTTACAGCAGTCCAGCATTTACAAGTCCGAACTACCGGGCACGTCCAAGCCGTGCAGGAGACAATATTCCAATGGAAAGAGGTGCTGTAATAGGTGCCCCTGGTTCAATTATCAGAGATAACAGCGGAAATATTATCCAATCACGTGGAAGAGCAGAACGTTATGGTGTTGAGCCTGGTACAGGTAGCACTCCTGCAAGAACCACGCAGCCTTCTACCCGTCCAGCACGTGTAAATCAAAGTCCACCAGCAAGAACCACCCAGCCGGAGCGAATTTATACTGCTCCACGTCAGGATAACGGTTCAGGTTCAGGTTCAAGAAGTTCACAACCATCCAATAATAGTGGAGGCGGCAGCAGCAGTGGGCCGCGTCCTTCAAGAGGAAACTAAGAAAGATACTTTATGAAATTAAGAGTTTTATTCTCTTTAGCAGTCATAGTGGCTGCTACAGGGGAGTTACGTGCCCAGTATTCGGAAGATGCATTACGATTTTCAAGATCCCAATGGGGAAGCACTGCAAGATTTAAAGCAATAGGCGCACAAACAGGTGTCGGGGGAGATTTAAGCTCTATTGGAGGTAATCCTGCCGGAATAGGGTTTTTTACACGTTCTGAAATAAGTATTACCCCGGAATTTAATGGATATAATAATAGCTCAAACTATCTTGGCCAGCAAACTGTTGCAAGGGGTGATAAACTTGGGCTGGCAAATGCTGCTGTTGTTTTTCATACACGTGCGGCAAAGCCTAAGGGTGCAAAACTAGATCAGGGATGGCTGAGTTTTAATTTCGGTTTGGCATACAATCAAACGCAGGGATTTGACAATAGTATAGGTTATTCTGGTAAAAACCCCAAAAATTCCATTGCAGATTATTTTGCAGAGTCTGCAAGCAATATTTACGGAGCGCCCAATACGCTTACTTCAGGCTCATTGGAAAGAATGGCTTATGATAATTATTTGATCGGTTATGACAATCCAGGTGGATTTTATTTTCCTGAGACAGAAATTAATAACGTACAGACAAAAAATGATCTGAGATTTGGACGTCAGTCTGAAGTGAATTTTAGTTTTGGAGCAAACTACAGCAACCAGTTCTATATCGGCGCGAGTATTGGAATTGCAAATATAAATTACAATACCAGTGATGTATATAAAGAAAAAGGATTTAATGTGACTGAAAACAATGATTATGAACTCTCCTACCGTCAATCACAATTAACTCAAGGATCAGGAATAAATGGCAAAATTGGTGCAATTTACAGACCGATACCAAGTATCCGTTTAGGTGCTACAATAGAAAGTCCAACCTGGTATACCATAGACGATAGCTATTCTGAAGGATTGGATACAAAATATGGTAAAAACAGAGTCGATTCTCAGTTTGTAAATGATGATGAGTTTTATGATTTTACCTATAAATTACGTACTCCGCTAAAAGTAAGTACCGGTATTGCCTACTTCTTTGAAGATAAAGGATTTATTTCTGCCGATATCGATTACGTTGATTATTCAACCATAAATTTTGCACAGGCAAACTCTGGTGATATTCAGGTTATTTCTGATAATAATAAAGCGGTTATGTCCAAATATACAGATGCGATAAACTTTAGGATAGGTGCTGAATATAAAATTGATAAGCAACTGATGATAAGAGCAGGTTATGGCTCACAGGGTGATCCCTATATTCCTACAGACAGTAAAAGTTTTAAGATAAGTACCTATAGTGGCGGTCTAGGTTACCGAATCAATAATTATTATATTGATTTGACTTACCAAAAAGTAAGTTCTGATTCTGAGAGGTGGCCATATGCTTTGAATAATATTCCGACATCAATTGCTAACGTAAAAAATAGCAGGAATAATGTATTCCTAACAATAGGGAGCAGATTCTAACAAAAAAAAAACCGCCAGTGGGCGGTTTTTTTTTCTAATTCTTCCCGACAAACGAGCGGAGCATCCAGTTGTTCTTTTCTTTGAATTGCATAAATTTATTGACAAGATCACTGGTTCCCTCATCCCCTGCATTTGAAGCTAAGTTCATTATCTCTCGCTCCATTTCGATCAACTTGCTGAAATCGTCCATTATGGCCAATACCATATCGGTATCCTTCATCCCTATGGTATCAATCTCCTTCAGTTTAGAGATTTTAATATAATCTGTAAATGTACTGTACGGAGATTTACCGATAGTCAGTATACGCTCTGCAAGTTCATCAATGGTTAACTGGGCGTTAGTATAGAGCTCTTCAAACTTTACATGAAGTGTAAAAAAATGAGAACCCTTAACATTCCAGTGGCAACCTCTTAACTTTTGGTAATGAATATGGTAATTAGCAAGTAAATCGTTTAAATGATCTACGATTGGTTTTAATTCCTTTTCGACGAGACTTATTTCTTTTGCGTTCATAAGATTTTGTTTTTATTGATCAATACTATCATAAACTTGACAATTTTCATGCCCGAATGTTTTATGTATTTTTGGAAATTCTAAACGCTAATCTTTAGCTTCATTTTTTTTGCATTGACATTGAATACAAACAAAATTCGTCCTGTCTTATCTGAAAAGTTTGAAGGAATTATCTGGAAAATTAAAGTCAATGAAAAATGGGGCTTAATTGCGATTGAAAGCCGGACTTTAGAATCAAGGAAAACATCATTTAGTGTTATTAATTACAAAACAGGTGAAATCCTGATGAAAGAAAAGATCTTCCAGGAACCATGGAACCTCAATCTGGCTTATATTGCTGAAAAAAATCTAATTATAACCACCTATAATCAGCCAGGAAGTCCGGAGGGTAAGGGTATTATATCTGTAAATATTCAGGATGCTGAAGTATTATGGGAGCATTATAATTTATCATTAAACAAGAGCACAGACGAGGGTTTACAGGTGTATGATACCAGGATAAATCCAAGAAGACTTTCATGGATAAGTCATATCAAGGGTGAGATCATAGCAGAAAGTGATAATATAAAGCTTAGTGATGAAACTGTTATACACCCGGAATTAGGAAATCAATTTGTAATTCCTGAGTTTGTTTTAAGAGGAGACATAGTTGGGAACCTGTCGGTATTAAGTGTTAGGGGCCACACAATAATTAGTTTT
>CAYJAM010000314.1:0-3810 GCA_964367725.1 uncultured Sphingobacterium sp.
TTGAGGCCGCAATCACTCCAAAAACAAAATTATTTATGTTTTCCTCACCAAACAACCCTACAGGCAGCGTTTATACCCGTGATGAGCTTGCCGGTTTAGTGAAGGTTTTCGAAAAATACCCTAATATTTACATTATTTCTGATGAGATCTATGAGCATATCAATTTCCTAAATGCCCATGAATCTATTGCACAATTCCCTTCAGTAAAAGACCGTGTAATCATTATCAACGGTCTATCAAAAGCATATGCCATGACGGGATGGAGAATCGGTTATTCAGTAAGCAACAAAGAGATTGCTGCTGCATGCGATAAACTTCAAAGCCAGATCACTTCCGGAACCTGTTCAATAACACAAAAGGCAGGAATTGCAGCTTATGCTGGCGGACTTGACACAATCAACGAAATGAGAACTGTGTTCAAAGAACGTCGTGATCTTGTTTATGGTTTATTGAAAGATATCCCGGGCCTGAAAGTTAACCTGCCAGGAGGCGCGTTTTACTTCTTCCCTGAAGTTAGCTCCTTCTTTGGAAAAACCACACCCGACGGTGATTTGATCAAAAATGCTGAAGATCTTTCACTTTATCTTCTAAATACCGGACATGTGGCTACAGTAAGTGGAGATTCTTTCGGGGATCCAAACTCAATCAGATTATCTTATGCAGCAGCAAACGACAAGCTGATTGAAGCAATGAAACGCATAAAAGCTGCTTTAGGCGCTTTGAAATAATATTTTGCTCTAAAAACCGGGTTAATCACCCGGTTTTACATTCCTAAGTCCCAATGACAGATATCTTCGAAAAGTTCAACTCATTGAATATTATGATCATTGGAGACGTGATGATGGATAGCTATATCTGGGGCAAGGTAGAACGTGTCTCACCTGAAGCTCCTGTTCCTGTTGTAAAAGTTAGTAAAAAAGAAAACCGGCTTGGTGGAGCAGCAAACGTAGCTCTGAATGTTCAGTCACTTGGTGGCAGGCCATTCATCTGTGCAATCATTGGGGATGATAAGGATGGTGATGAATTTCTATCTCTACTCCAAAGTCAGAATCTTTCTGACCAGGGGATATTAAAGATCCAAGATCGCCCAACCACGGTTAAAACCAGAATCATAGCACACAACCAGCAAATAGTTCGGGTAGATGCCGAAACTGACGAGAATATCTCTGAAGCAGAAACCGAAGTGATGATTGGAATGATCAAAAAAATTCTGACAGAACAAAAAATTGATGCCATCATCTTCGAAGATTACGATAAGGGCCTTATTACTGAAAAGTTAATCGCTGAAACAGTCAAACTCGCGGAGCACAGGGGAATAATTACTGTTGTAGACCCTAAAAAACGAAATTTTCATTCCTATAAAGGTGTCCATCTTTTCAAACCAAATTTGAAAGAATTGGAAGATGGCCTTAAAACAGTGATTAATCCTTCAAAACCTGGTCAGGTTGAAAATGCAATTAGTAAATTAAAGTCACAGCTTGGAGCCAAGGCAGTAATGCTTACCCTCTCTGAGAAAGGTGTTTTTATTAATTCAGATCTGGGACAGCGGCATATTCCGGCACATAAACGTGACATCGCCGATGTATCAGGCGCAGGTGATACCGTAATTGCAACGGCAGCATTATGTCTGGCTGCCGGTCTTGATGAATTTAAATCCTCTGAAATAGCCAATCTGGCGGGAGGCTTAGTTTGCGAACACGTAGGCGTAGTCCCAATTGATAAAGCAAGATTACTTGAAGAAAGCAAGAAACTGTAATTGAGGTAAAAGGAAATAGGTAATAGGAAATAGGAATTTCCCTTTAATCCATTCTCAACTCTCCATTCTCAATTATCAACTCAAAAACCCTATTTACTCCTAATCGCCTCCACCGGATCAAGCCTTGAAGCATTGAACGCCGGAATGAAGCCGGAGATTAATCCGATAGCTGTTGAAAGTATTATCGTTAATATAACCTTACCAATATCTACCACAATATTCAGATCGAAGAAAGTTTTGGAAATGAATGCCAGAATGAAAACAATGATCAATCCGATAAAGCCGCCCATCAGACATAATAGCACAGATTCAATCAGAAACTGAAGCATAATGAAATAATTCTTAGCCCCAAGTGATTTCTGAATTCCAATAATATTGGTACGTTCTTTCACCGAAACAAACATAATATTAGCAATTCCAAATCCTCCCACCAGAATTGAAAATCCTCCAATGAATGCTCCAGCGAAATCTATAATTCCAAAAAGCTGATCAAGCTGTGCAGTTAATATTGTGGTTTTATTAAGTGAAAAATCATCATCATCTGAGGGTGAAAGCCGGTGTATAGAACGCATTGTTCCTTTCAATTCACTTTCAAGTTCATTAACTGAAATGTTCTCTCTTCCTTTTACTGTAATTTGTGGTCCGTAGCGCTCATCTTCAACTTTAATTACACCTTTAGCAAAATTCAAAGGAATGAGAACGGTTTTATCAGCTGAAATACCGAGCATATCTTCACCCTCTTCGGTAAAAACCCCTATAATGGTAACCTTTCTTCCAAATACCGTAATAACTTTTCCAATCGGATCCTGATTTGGAAACAAGCCATCAGCTATCGAATAACCAATAATTGCAATTGGTCTTCCGCTTTTTGACTCGGCATCAGTAAAATATCTGCCAGATTCAAAATCAAATTTCCAAACTTTATAATAATCATGAGATGCAGCAGCAATCTGTGCACCCTCAATACTATTATTTTTATACTTAATGGTGCGATTTCCAACACTAACCTCGTATGAGATGCCTTCTGCGTTCATGAGGCGTTCAGTCAGTTTATCATAATCACGCAGGCTGGGCTGGGGACGGCTGATATACTTCCACCAGGGAAAATCGGGTCCGCCAACCCAGGGCCATTTCTGGATATAGATCGTATTACTTCCCAATTTTTCGACGCTGCTCTGGATATTATTCCGAAGGGTATCAACCGCCGAAAAAACGCCAATTATCGTCATGATACCAATCGTTATTCCTAACAATGACAAGATTGTTCTGAGCTTATTCTGACGGAGTGCCTCATATGCAAACAGGAAGCTCTCCTTTAAAAGTTTGAGAAATATCATATACCAGTTTAGACCAAATTTAACTAAAAACGTTACAGCTCTGCTAAGATTTAATCAGATAATAAAATATAACGAGAAAATCTGCAAACTAGGCATTAAATTTGTAGTTTTATTTGCTAAATTTGCGCCCTTAAATCCACTAAACATCATTATGAAATTATCTCAGTTCAAATTTGATTTACCTGATTCTTTAATCGCCCATAACCCTGTAGAAAATCGTGATGAAGCGCGTCTAATGGTCTTAGACAAGAAAACCGGAGCAATTGAACATAAAATATTCAAAGATATTTTGGGATATTTTGACGAGAAGGATGTGATGATCATCAACAATACCAAGGTATTTCCTGCTCGATTATATGGAAATAAAGAAAAAACTGGTGCTACGATCGAAGTTTTTCTTCTTCGTGAATTAAACCGCGAATTACGCCTTTGGGATGTTTTGGTTGACCCCGCCCGCAAGATAAGAGTAGGAAATAAATTATATTTTGGAGATGATGATCTGCTTGTAGCTGAAGTTGTGGATAATACCACATCAAGAGGAAGAACAATCAGATTTTTATTCGATGGTACCGATGAGGAGTTCCGCAGAAATATTGAAATCCTGGGTGAAACACCACTTCCAAAATACATCAAACGTAAAGCAACTGCAGAAGATAAGGAACGCTATCAGACTATTTTTGCGAAAAATGAAGGTGCTGTTGCAGCTCCCACTGCAGG
>CAYJAM010000315.1:0-3789 GCA_964367725.1 uncultured Sphingobacterium sp.
AATGTATAAATTAGAAAAATATAAAACAAGAGCAATTATGCTTTTATTTTCAGCGGGTAGAAACCATGAATTGTATATTTAAGTTTAGCTTTGGAAATAAATGAAGAAATACAAAGTCTATATCCTTGTTGCGTCGGTATTGATAGTTATTGCAATTGTGTGGAGTACTATTACAGAACCCGGAATAAAAGACCTTAAAAGCGACTTCAAAGAAGTAGCATTTATTCGAAATGAACAGAACACGGGACCGGTAATCAGAATCTATGCGGTGAGTCTTAAGACTGAAAACTGGGAGGAGATGGAGCAGTATGGCAATTACATGCCTCACACAAAATACGGAACCACAAGGATTTACTTTTTCCTGAACAACAGTGATATACCCGAAGAATTGAATTTTGGAGATGTTAATATCCCTGAACGATACAAGAAGAATTGTATAGCAATTTATGAAAAAGACGGAATGAGCCAGAGTTCAATCCGTAAGTATCCATTTCAAAATTGAATCAAGAAATTTAAACTTTATGAAAAACAAAGGACTGAGATTCACAATACTGCTACTTATAACCTTGGGATGGATCGTGCTGATGCGCAATATGACTGCCCCTCTCGTTCAGAGCAGTATCCTCACATTTGAATTTATTGGAACTGCCGCAAATGCAGAACTGTTTCTAAACAAGCTGGAAGCTTTAGGCCATATAGAATTGATGACACTCAGCATTTATCTTGACTTCATCTTCCCGCTTCTGTATGGTGCTACATTTTTTTATGGAAGTGCTTGGGCATGCGGAAGACTGGAGAAAGATCATCCCTTAAACAAATTCAGAATTTTGAGCAATATGGCCCTGACTGCAGTTGCCTGTGATTTCCTGGAGAATCTATCCCTGCTGCAACTCATTAACTCCGGACCGGATGACACCTATGCAGGTGCGGCTTTTATCTTTGCAGGAATTAAATTTTTGCTTTTAGCTATGTTATTTTTGCAATTTCTGGTCACAGTTCTTATTACCGCCAAAGGCAAACAAAACAGCAAAGCATAGGCAGTAATTCAGAATTTTCGAGCTTAAAAATCACCAGCCCATCTTGGTGTCATCACCTCTGGGATCAGCACCACCCTCATAATAACCCCATTGGGTTTTAAGGATTGCGTCAACACGCCCAATGGCTCTTCTATCTTTAAAGGTATAGCCCTTTTTCTCCAATTTTTGCCTAACCAGGGTATCCAATCCACCCTTTTCATAAGTAACCACATCCGGATACCATTGATGATGGAATTTCTTCGCATTTACTGCTGCCTGCATACCCATATCAAATTCAAGAACATTTAATATAGTTTGAAAAACAGAAGTAATGATGGTTGAGCCACCGGGAGTACCAACAACCATGAACAGTTCACCTCCTTTTTCAAGAATAGTTGGGGTCATTGAACTAAGCATTCGCTTTCCGGGAACTATGGCATTCGCTTCTCCTCCAAGCAATCCGAACATATTGGGGGTACCCGGCTTTACTGAAAAATCATCCATTTCATTATTCAAAAGGAATCCTGCTCCTTTCACAAATACCATTGAGCCATAACCACCATTCAGTGTTGTAGTAACTGATACCGCATTTCCATCCCGGTCAACAATAGAGAAATGCGTTGTCTCTTCACTTTCTTTTGGCATTTCCCCGGCTTTAATATCAGAGCTAAGCGTTGCTTTATCCCAATTAAAATCTTCCATTCTATACTTTGAATAGATTGGATTAACCAGATATTTTTGAGGCACCTTATAAAAATCAGGGTCGCCCAAATGGGTCGCCCTGTCGGCATAAACTCTGCGCTCAGCCTCAACCATAACCTGAACGGTCGAGTCGGAGTTATGCCCCCATCTTCTGAGTGGATATTCTTCAACAGAATTCAAAAGCTGCAGCAAAGCGATTCCACCACTTGATGTTGGGGGCATGGTAATTATCTTATAATCTTTATAGTTCCCAACCAGGGGTTCACGCCATTGCGACTGATAATTCTTTAAATCTTCCTTGCTGATTAAACCACCGCCACTTTTCATCTCTGCTTCTATATAATCAGCCACTGCACCGGCATAAAATCCTTCACGGCCTTTGTCACGAATCAGTTCAAGAGTTTTAGCAAGATCCTCCTGAACCCAAACATCACCCTTTACCCACTTATCTTTGATAAAGTATGACTTTCCGGGATTGTACTTTTTGATTCCTTCCTGCAATTCTGTAAACTCTTCTACCTGTTCATCCGTGATAGGAAATCCTTTTCTGGCGAGATCCAATGCAGGCTGGACAACTTCTGCCCAGCTTAATTTACCGAATTTTTCATGAGCCTTAACCATCCCATCAACACTTCCGGGCACACCGGCAGCAAGATGTCCGTACAGACTCTTGTCTGTAATGGCATTTCCTGCAGAGTCGAGGTACATATCCCGGCTAGCCATTCCCGGCGCTTTTTCGCGAAAATCGAGTGTTGCCAGTTCTCCGCCTGCCGATCGGTATACCATGAATCCTCCTCCACCTAAATTACCGGCACCGGGATAAACCACAGCTAAAGCAAATTGCACTGCAACCGCAGCATCAACCGCATTTCCACCCTTTTTGAGAATATCCAGACCAACCTTCGACGAAGAGGGATGGGCAGAAACAACCATCCCATTTTTATATTCCCCGGAATTATTTTTAGAGAGACTTCCTCCAAGACATCCTGAAAGCAGAATACCCAGGGCAATTAAAAAACTTGTTCCCTTAATCAATCTCATTGCCGTGTTTCTATACATTTTTATATATCTTTTCTACCAGATCTTTGTATTTCTGTAAAATCACCTTCCTTCTCAGACTCAGTTTTGGAGTAAGTTCTCCTCCATCTATGCTCCAGTCTTCAGTTAGCAACTCAAATTTTTTAACCTGCTCCCAATGTCCAAAATCTTTATTGAAATGATCAATAACAGATTGAATTTTATCAATAACCCTTTGATCTTTAATCATCTCTGCATTATTGCTGAAAGGTATGTTTGATCGGCTACACCATGCAGCCAGCGCCGGAAAATTAGGTAGAATCAAAGCTGCCGGAAAACGTTCATTCTCCCCGATTACTATCATCTGCTCGATATATGGTGATTCTTTGAATTTATTCTCAAGTATTTGTGGTGCTATATATTTTCCACCAGCTGTTTTAAATATCTCCTTTTTACGATCAGTGATTCTGAGGTATTGTCCATCAACCAATTCCCCGATATCCCCGGTATGGAAGAAGCCATCCTTATCAATCACCTCATCGCTTAGATCGGGACGATTATAATAGCCTTTCATCACATTAGGACCTTTACATAATATTTCTCCATCTTCCGCAATTCTTATTTCCACATCCCGAATAGCCTTCCCAACAGTAGTAAATTTTGCAGCACCCGCACCAAGTCCGTTTACAGCGATTACAGGCGAAGTTTCAGTGAGACCATAGCCTTCGAGAACCGGCATGCCTGCAGCCCAGAAAACCCGTGCAAGACGCGATTGCAAAGCAGCACCTCCCGAAACAACTGCCAAAATATTACCCCCTAAAGCATCACGCCACTTATTGAAAATCAACTTATTAGCTAATTTTAACTGAAATTCATACCAGGGCCCGTTGGCTCCATTCATTTCATACCTGAGTCCGAGGTTCAAAGCCCAAAAGAACAATTGCTTTTTTACACCAGTTAACTCAGAGCCTTTCGCCACTATCGTGTCCTATACTGTTTGGAGAAGACGGGGTACTGTTGTAAATCCATGTGGTTTAACCTCAACAAGGTCAGC
>CAYJAM010000316.1:0-3786 GCA_964367725.1 uncultured Sphingobacterium sp.
AGAAAGGGGTTCCTGTCCCACCATCACTTCAAAACATTTTCAAGGAATTGCAGGCAGAATACAAGGACTTTCAGAATCCAAAACATGGCGACCTGAGTTCATGGGCAGATCAGGGAGTATTGTTGCTGAATGCAACCTTAACTGTTGAAGCTTCAAAGGCAGGATCGCATCAAAACCAGGGATGGGAAAAATTTACTGACCAGGTAATTCAAACACTTTCTGAGAAAAGGACAGGGATTGTATTCTTGCTCTGGGGTAAATATGCCCAGGCTAAGGCCGCAATGATTGATCAGAATAAGCATCTGGTATTAATGGCCGCCCACCCATCACCCTTTTCTGCATATAATGGATTTTTCGGGTGTAATCACTTCATCAAGACCAATGAATATCTGGAGAAGAATGGGGAGAAGGGGATTGATTGGAGGTTAGGGTAGGAATTTGGCAATTTGTCGATTTGTCGATGAGTCAATTTGTCTATGATAATTATTGTTCATTATTACAATAGTGCTCCAATTGACAAATAGACAAATTGAATAATGGACAAATTAAAGAATAGACAAATTAGTACTCCAAAGGCACCGCCGGCTCCTTCTTATTCGTCGACATGATCATCATGGTCTGAAAGGTTTTGACCACACTGATCTTACTGATCTTATCCATAATCAGGCGCTCGTAGGATTTAATATCCTTAACATAGGCCTTCAAAAGAAAATCACACTGACCGGTAACGTGATGACATTCCGTGATTTCTTTGATCGCATCGATTTCCTCGAGAAAAACCTGGATGGTATTATTTTTATGAAAATCAAGCTGTATCTGAATAAAGGTTTTTATACCTAAACCCAGTAATTCTTCATCTACAAGTGCATGATAGCTCTTGATGTAATGGGCCTGCTCCAGTTTTCTGACACGTTCCAGCGTTGGGGCCGGAGATAGACCTACTTCATGAGAAAGTTGTAAATTGGTAATCCTACCATTTTCCTGAAGAATCTTAAGGATTCTCAAATCTATTTTATCCAGTTCTATTGCCATAATAAGCTCAAAAGTAAAGTATAAAAAGCATTAGCCAAATTTTATTTCAAAAAATCATCATAAAATAGGCATATATTTTATAAGAATATTTTTAGATTAATCTAAAAAATATATTAGATTTGTTTAATTTTAAGCTTATGCACTCATTTACAGAAGAAAACTACCTGAAAGCTATCTATCACCTGAGTGAAGGAAATACGATGGCGGTAAGTACAAACCAGATCGCCGAGATGACCAGTACCAAGGCTGCTTCGGTTACCGATATGCTTAAAAAACTGGCAGAAAAGAAACTCATTAATTACATTAAATATCAGGGAGTTACCCTAACAGGTACCGGAGTCAATGCGGCTGTGAATATCATCAGAAAGCACCGTTTATGGGAGGTATTTCTGGTTGAAAAGCTTGGATTTAAATGGGATGAGGTACATGATATAGCAGAAGAACTGGAACATATCAATTCTGAAACACTTATCAATCGCCTGGATGACTTTCTTGGGAATCCGGTAGCCGATCCGCATGGTGACCCTATTCCCGACAGATCCGGTTTGATAAACCATAAAAAACTGGTTAAAATCTCAGATATGAGGCCGGGTGAAAGCGGCACTGTTTCGGGAGTTAGTGAACATTCCTCTGTCTTTCTTAAACTGTTGGAAAAGCTGGGACTAACCTTAGGGACAAAAATAATTGTTTCAGAACTGATTGAATTTGACGGGTCGATCATGCTTACAATTGATCAAAAAACTGAGCGGACAATCAGTCGTGAGGTTGCAAAAAACATATTGGTTATTTTATGAGTAATAAGAATTCAGAATCGCTGAGTGAGGTTCACGGTTCGGTAATTACCTCAGGCAAAACAGGATGGCGTAAGCTGATGGCTTTTATTGGCCCGGCTTATCTTGTCAGTGTGGGTTATATGGATCCGGGTAACTGGGCAACAGATATTGCTGGTGGTAGTCAGTTCGGCTATAAACTGATCTGGGTTTTGCTGATGTCGAACCTGATGGCATTATTACTTCAATCGCTCAGCGCACGGCTGGGGATCGTCCGCGGACTCGACCTGGCGCAAGCATCCAGAAATACCTATCCATCCTATATCAATTACCCGCTTTACGTTTTGGCACAAATCGCCATCATTGCCTGCGATCTGGCTGAAATCATTGGTATGGCTATTGGATTAAACCTGCTGTTCGGCCTTCCACTGATCTGGGGAGTATCAATAACCATCCTGGACACCTTTCTACTCCTATTCCTGATGAACAAGGGGATGCGAATGATGGAGGTCTTCATTGTATCCATGGTATTTATTGTCGGGATCTCCTTTTTAACAGAAATGTTCGTTGTTAAACCCTTAATAGGTGAAGTTATAAGTGGATTTGCACCATCCCTGTTATCAGGAAATGCCCTCTACATCGCAATTGGAATCATTGGAGCAACGGTAATGCCGCACAATCTGTATCTGCATTCTTCATTAGTACAGACCCGTAAAATTGAACGTACCGCAAAAGGAATCAAAGACTCCTTAAAGTACAATCTGATCGATACAACCATTGCCTTAAATCTTGCTTTCTTCGTCAATGCAGCGATATTGATACTGGCTGCTACCGCTTTTTATAAAAACGGCCTGTTTGAGGTTGCCGAGATTCAGGATGCCTATAAATTACTGGATAATATTTTCGGATCGGTGGCCCCTACCCTGTTCGCTATTGCACTGATCGCATCCGGTCAGAGTTCAACAATTACAGGAACATTGGCAGGTCAAATCGTGATGGAAGGTCACCTGAACCTAAGGATACAACCCTGGATCAGACGATTGCTGACACGTCTGCTGGCCATCATCCCGGCATTCTTTACCATCATGTTCTTTGGTGAGGAAGCCCTGGGCAGTTTACTCATATTAAGTCAGGTAGTTCTGAGTTTACAACTCGGCTTTGCAGTGATTCCATTAATTCATTTCAACTCCGACAGGCAAAAAATGAAGGAATACACCATCAAAACCTGGGTGAAAATACTGGCATGGTTATCTGCTCTGATCATAGTTAGTCTGAATGTCCAGCTGGTAATTGAGGAAATCGGTTCCTGGCTAAGCAGTACAACTCTTAATATTTTGTGGATCTATTTGCTTGTAATTCCTTTAGCCATAACTATTGGTCTGTTATTACTCTACGTATTTCTGATGCCCTTTTTCAGGAAACATGAACGCCAAATATCCAATGTTCCGCATGGTGAAGCACTTGAGATCGGTGAACTTGAACAGGTAGAGTATAAAAAGATCGGAATCACTGTTGATTTTTCAAAGAATGACAGAAATACATTTCGCCATGCCTTGATACAAGGTGGGAAAAGTGCTGATTATTACCTGATTCATATTGTAGAAACCGCAGCAGCCAGATTTCATGGTGAAATAGTACTCGATCATGAAACGCAAAGTGATACAGACAATCTTGAAAAATATCAGCAAAATCTGAAAGATCTGGGCTACCAGGCCCATATTGAAATCGGTTATGGAACTGCTGCAAAGGCAATATCAGAACTTGTAAAAGCAAAGAATCTGGATCTTTTGGTCATGGGTGCTCACGGACATAAGGGTATCAGCGATCTGATATTTGGAACCACTGTGGATACCGTACGGCATAATGTGAATATTCCGATTATGATTGTGAAGTGAGATGGGGGGAAGGAGGTCGGAGGTATGAGGTCGGAAGTCTGTAATCGGAGATATGAGATGGGAGATATGAGAAAGAAGATATTAACAGA
>CAYJAM010000317.1:0-3770 GCA_964367725.1 uncultured Sphingobacterium sp.
ATTAGTGTAGGCAATGTGAACTTCATGTCTGCTCTTGAGAAAGGCGATACTTATGTTATGCTGGGGAAAATAACATTTTATAAATTTAAGCAAATGGTTTGCGATGGGAGAATTTACAGATGCCCCCAGGGATTAGACCTTGACGAGTATTTTAAAGATTTTAACGAGGAGCGTTTACTCAAATATGATCTCTCACCTGATTTTAAACTTATTTCTGATTATTATGATATAACAGGGCGGGAAATTGACATAGAATATTTTAGAGCAATAAACAAAAAGTAGATTTTAAATGGAAAGACAAGAAATTATTGACGGTTTGATAGAGGTACTTAAAACTGTGAGAATGATAGAGCCCGAAAAATTAGTAGGTGTAACAGAAGAAACCGATTTTTTAGCTGATATGAATGTACCATCATCTCAAATGATCGCTATCGTCGCAAAAGTTGAGCAAAAGTTTGATATTGAATTTGAGGACGATGATATTGACGATTTAGGCTCAACCGTAAAAGACGTGGTTGATCTCATTTTAAAAGTAAAAGCACGTGGTTAATATCCCTGGCAGAAAGGTGGCTGTTGTTGGTATGGGCGGAGCGTTTCCTACCTGCAAAGATCTTTCTGAATTTAGCAGCAAGCTATTTGCTAATAAAAGCCTGATCCGCACATTCGATGATGCCATGGCATATGAGAAGCAGGTCAGGTCTACAGTAGCGGGTTTTATCACCGAGCCAGAAATGGATCTGGAGGTAATTTGGGACCCAATGGAAGGCATCTATCCGGAGACCTATATTGATAAATTGAACCGGATCCCGGATGCGAACCTGGCTACTTCAGACGTAGGCAGCATCTGGTCAATGCTTGCAGCGCAAAATGCAATAAAAATGGCCGGCTGGTCAAAAGACCTGGTCCAGTCAGAGCGAACCGGCGTGGTGATAGGTTCCGGTGGTTCAGCTAATGTGATTCTCAGAAACGGATGGCACAATTTTTACGTTTTTGGAAGAAAAACACGGCATTCAGGCGGTCATACGGTCGACCGAACCATGACCTACCGCGAAGCAGCCAATGTATCTGTTCTCATAAAAAACAAAGGTGTCTGTGAAACAATCAGCTCTGCCTGTGCCACCGGACTCGGTAATATTGGCTATGCTTATCGCCTGAT
This sequence comes from uncultured Sphingobacterium sp., assembly GCA_964367725.1. Lineage (GTDB taxonomy): Bacteria > Bacteroidota > Bacteroidia > Sphingobacteriales > Sphingobacteriaceae > Daejeonella. The sequence continues at coordinate 1,157 of CAYJAM010000317.1, forward strand.
CAAGTACGGCTTACAAGATCGTGCAATCACAGGCGGGGTAGAAAGCACATCGCTTGAAACCTTTATTGGTTTTGATGGAATGATGGTTTTAAGCCGGGGTTTTAGCCCTGAAGAAAGCTCACGCCCGTTTGATATGGCCAGAAACGGCTTTGTATGCTCATTTGGTGCGGGTATAGTAGCCCTTGAAGAATATGAGCAGGCAGTAGCCCGTGGTGCTGATATATTAGGGGTGATTGACGAATATTTTAACAATTCAGACGGCGATGGAGATATGTTCTATCCATCATTTGCCGGACAGCAAAGGTTATGGAAAGGTGTAATGGCCGGTTCTACTGAAAAACCCGATGTTGTCAAAGTACATGGTACGTCTACACCATCAGGGGATGCTATTGAACTCTTAAGTGTAATTGATGCATTGGGTGAAGAAGGATACCATATATCTGCACCAAAATCACAATTTGGACATATGCTTGGTGGTGCAGGTGCCGTAGAATTCATAACTGCTTTACTGATGCTTAAAGAGCAAAAAGTTTTGCCCTGTTTAAATTCTCCAAACCTCAACCCTGAACTGGAAACGTTCCAGAAAAACCCGGACTGGAAAGGACCTGTGAAGCCACTGGCTGCTTACCGTCATCTACTTCCTCAGGAAAGTTTTTCAAAACCAATTAATAGCATTGTTTGTCTTAATTATGGATTTGGTGGTACCAATAGTGCCTTAAAATTGTCAAAATATGATAAATAATACTGGTAAAGTTGCGGCAATTTTTGGGGTCAGGAATGAAGAATCCATTGCCTATAATATTGCTTTAAAACTACATCAGTCGGGCTGCAAAATTGCCTTAAGCTATGTTGAAGATACGCGCGATGAGGTGCTTTATCTGCTCGAAAAATTAGGCCTTGATAGTAAACTTGCAATGCAGGTTGATGTAAGAGATGAAGCTCAGATCAGCAGTTTTCTGAATGCGGTATATAATACTCATGGCCCTATCGATTACATTTTACATGGTGTAGCCTTTGCTAACACCAAAGTACTGTGTTCGAACTTCCTTGGCAGTAAAGAGCCCATCCCTTCTTACATAGATATTCCTTTCGAAGATCTGATGGATTCTTTTAATATCAGTGCCTATTCTCTCTTAAGAATTGCCCGGGTAGCTGAAAGTTTATTACAGAAAAATGCATCCATCCTAACGCTTACCTATAATGCGGCTAACAGAGTTATCCCACAATATGGAGGAATGGCGATCAATAAGGCGGCTCTTGAAAATATAATGCTTTATCTGGCAAGCTACTTCCGCAATAAGCAGGTTCGGGTTAACGCCATTTCAGCCGGACTGGTAATGACTACTTCATCAGGTGGAATCAATGGTGTACGCAAAATGCGTAAATTAGGCAAATACATGGCTCCATTAGGAAATATTGATGCCGCCGATGTAGGTGATGCCGCCCTTTACTATTTCTCTGATCTTTCAAAAAAAGTAAGCGGAAATATTCATTTTGTAGATGGTGGATTTAACATTATGGCAGTACCTGTTATAGATGAAGAATGAGTTGGAAATGTCTGTAAATCAAATAACTGCACAGCGCACATTTGCTGTCGGAAATGATTTGGTACATATAGAAAATTTTAAACTTTCACTCAGTGATCTCTTCAAAAAAAAGGTCTATACCCCTTCCGAAATAGCTTATTGCGAGAGCTTTACTGATTCTTTGCAGCGTTATGCATCAACCTGGGCGGCTAAGGAGGCCGTTTACAAAGCCATTAAACAATTAGACCCATCACCTTTGGGATGGAAAAAAATAGAAATTAGCAGAGCAAAAAAAGCAGGAATGCCGATGGTGTTATTACCGGATCATCTCAAAAAATACGAGCTGAGCCTGACAATATCACACGATGCGGAATATACCTGGGCTCTGGCATTAATTAATGCAATAGTTTAATCCATTGACCTCACATTTTTATAATTCCGATTTTGTTGATCTCCATTATTATAAATATGGAACAGGTGAAGCGCACATGCTGTGTTTTCATGGATTTGGTATGCATGGTAAACAGTTTCGGGAATTAGAACCGGAACTAGGAAATAAATATACTTTTTGGGGCTTCGATCTGTTTTTTCATAAAGCCACGAAGCTGAAGGATCAAAGTCTGGAAACTGTAAAAACAGGATTAACAAAAAGAGAATTGGCCAGCCTTATTCTGGACTTTTGTAAGGCGCAAAACATCAATCGCTTTTCGGTAATTGGTTATTCTATGGGCACCCATTACGCAACCACAATTGCTGAAGAGCTGCCCGAAATGATTAATGAATATATCGTAGCGGCCCCATCATCTATTAAGCCAGGAAACATTATCAGGTTCTTTAGCAGAAGCAAATTCGGAAATAAAATCATCGAGAAAATATCGTTGAGTAAAGATGCGATGGTTAAGCTGTTAAATATGTGTAAAAGGGCCCGTTTTATAGATGCAGAGGGCTATGGAATTCTATTAAAAGAAATTGAAACACATGAGTTGAGGTTTAACCTATACGCCAGCCTGACCTATTTACGTTATTTAACAACTGATGAAGCAAAACTCATTTATGCGTTAAATAATCATCCTATCCGAAGTATTTTT
>CAYJAM010000318.1:0-3765 GCA_964367725.1 uncultured Sphingobacterium sp.
CGTTCAGCATGGCTTGCTTGCTTTTTGCACTGTAAGCGCTCCACAAACCCCACCCTGTTCAGCCAAGGGAATCAGTGGCTAAATCGATGGCATGAACCCTCCACGGCAACAAGGCTTCGAACTCTTCCACCGTACGCGCCTCAGGCAAGCACCTGAGCACCCGCCGCAACCAGGTATACGGCTCCAGCCCGTTTGCCCTGGCCGTCTCAATCAGCGAGTAGATCACCGCACTGGCGTGTGCCCCTGCCGGTGTGTCCGCAAACAGCCACGCTTTGCGACCCACCACAAACGGTCGGATCGCGTTCTCTGCCGGGTTGTTGTCGATCGGCAGCTCGCCCCGTTCGCAGTAACGGGTCAGACGTTCCCACTGACCTGCCAGGTAACGCAACGCTTCGCCGAGCTTCGACGTCGGCGGCACCTGCAGCAGCGAGTCGTCCAGCCAGTGGCGCAACTCGGCCAGCACCGGCAGGCTGTGGGCGCGCCGCGCTGCCAACCGTTCATCAACAGATCCCTCGCGGTGGCGCTTCTCAACCGCATACAGCTTCCCGATCAGCGTTATTGCATGCTGTGCACGACCCACTTTGCCCGCAGGCAGCACCTTGGCCGCGTCGATGAAGTACCGCCGGGCATGTGCCCAACATCCCAGCGAGACGATCCCCTGCTCGCGCACCACCGCATGATAACCCTCGTAGCCGTCTGTCATCAGATAGCCCCGCCAATCGGCCAGCAGGCGTTTGGGTACTTGCCCGGAACGGCTCGGATCATAGTCGAACAGCACCACTGGCCTATCGGGCAGTCCGCTACGCTGGACCCACATATAGCTTTGCGACTGTGCCGCTCGCCCGGTCTCCTTGAGTACCTGCACCGGCGTCTCGTCCATATGGATCACCGTTGACTCAAGCAGCGTGTCGCGCAGCAGGTTGAACATCGGCTGCAGTGCCTGCGCGGTGCCGATCACCCAGCGCGCCAGCGTCTGGCGTGGCACGATGGCCCCGCTTCGGCCCAGCACATACTCGACACGCGCCAGCGGCAGGCCATCGACGTATTTTGCGGTCAGCAGCATCGCCAGCAGATCGTTGCTGGCGTTGCTCTTCGGCAACACCTGCGCCGGTGCCGGCGCACTGACCGGCGCATGCTGGCCTGCGGGGCAGCCATAGCGCTTGCGGATGTGGCGCAGTACACGGATCTGCATCGGCACGATGTCGAGCTGTTCGCTGATGTCCTCGCCAATCTCGACCATTGGCGTCCCGCATGAACAGGTGCGCTCGGCGGCGGGCAGTTCATGGATGATGTCGACGCGCGGCAGTTCGGCGGGGAGGGGTTTGCGCTTGCCGCGAGGCTTGTGCGTGGCAGGTTCTGGTTGAGGCTGGGTAGGAGCCGGTAGCGCCACGGTGTCGTCGGCTTCGCTGGCACCGGTCGCCACCGCGTCCGCCTCGTCAAACAACCCGCCTTGTCCGGTGTGACTCTCGCTGCTGGGGCCGAACAGGCGACGGCGTGCCAGGCGCAGTTGTTCGTAGAGGCCCTGGATACGCTGCTCATGCTGTGCAGTGAGACCATCAATGTGCTGATGGAGATCCTGGATGCGTTGTGCCTGGAGGGCCACCGTGGCATGCAATTGACTGAGCAACGCCTTCAGCATGGCCGGATCATCAGGCAGCGCCAAGTCTACCGGCGCTGCGGTGGGCTGGATGGTGAATGGCTTGTTATCGTCGGCAATCATGTAGACATGATGCCATAATTTGCTACGAAATGGCTTGATAATGCAGCGTTTTATGTGGGCGCTGTGCCCATAAGTCGAAGCCTTCGAGCAGCCACTCCAGTTCCTGGAGTGTCAGTGCGTGAGTGGGTGCTGTCGCGACGGTTGATGGCCAGGCAAAGCGTTCCTGCTCCAGCCGCTTGTACCACAGGCAGAAGCCATTACGGTGCCAGTACAAGGCCTTGATCTTATCGCGGCGGCGGTTGATGAACACGTACAGAGCGGTGCCGAACGGGTTCAGTCCCAGTTCCTGCTCGACCAGCGTTGCCAGCCCGTCGATGGATTTGCGAAAGTCGATCGGAGCGCGGTACAGATAGACTGCGTCAATCTTGCTGCCGGGATGCATCAGCGTGCCTGCCCGGTCAACGCCAGGCACAGCGCTGCCAGCCAATGCGGGCTGGGCACCTGGGGGAGGTTCAATTGCACACCGGTGCCGATGCGGAGCTGACAGCCATTACCCTCGTTGTGCTCTGGCCATTGCACGGCGATGAAGCGGCCACTCGAAGGGGCGGAGTCTGTTGAATTGGCGGTGTTCAGGCGTTTACGCCAGGCATACAGGCTGGCCACTGCCAAGCCCTCACGTTTGGCGTAGGCCTGGGTGGAGATGCCTTCTGTGGCGATTGCCGCCAAGTGGCGTGACCAATACTCTGCGCGTTCTGACATCGGGTTTCCCTCTGCTGCGAATCGATAGCCGAAGCATTGCGGATTCAGGGGTTAAGGGAAAGGATGGGGTTTATGGAGCGCTTACGTTCCTTCGGCGGGCGTTTCTTATTCAAGATATACGCCGCACGCCATTCGTCCGCTTCAAACAGCAGGTCCGCCGGCAAGTCTGGCAAACTCCGGCCAAGCCGCATTAACCTGTTGATTCTCCAGCTCACCACCAGGTAGAGCGCCAAGGCGTTTTCAATCCGCTCCACCTCCCCAAGCTGCAAGGCTTCGATCCGACAGCCTTCTTTCAGAATCAGGAAGAACAGTTCAATCTCCCAGCGCGCCCGATACCAGTCAATCAGCTCGACTGCCTGTTCCAGGTTTTCTGCCGCACGGTTGCTGAGCAATCTCCACACGACAGGTTTGACGCCTGCGGGTGGGTCAATTTCTTCCGCCAGCAGGAAGGTGACGGGCAGAGTGTCTGCTGTGCTCTTCAGTTCAATGCGTTCTGCGCGCAGCCGCTGAGTGACTGTGCGTGCTTTGCGTCCTCGTCCTGCCGGTAGCGAGAAGGTGATGTTTCCCAACGGTTGCGCCTGTTCCAGCCGAGTCCAGAGCTTGCCGCCGCCAGGCAATGCCCGGTTATGCTGGCAGCGAATCAGGTAGTCGGCTGCGTGTCCAAGATCACGGGCTTTGATGAGTAAAGCCAGGATATCTGCTTCACGATCAGCGATATAGACTTGCCGGGTCTGCGGTAGCGCGCTTGCTCGTTCAGCTACCCGCTCATAGCCTTCGATCCAGCGTGTGCTTTCCTTGACGTCATCACGCACGCCATCGGCGTTTTTGGGTTCGCGCGCCCATATCCAGGCGTCGAGCACGCCCAGAGGTTCGCGGGTAGGGGTGATGACGTAGGTGGGGTGCAGGTAGAGGCCTCGTTGTGCGTCATAGCTCAGCGGCCCCAGGCCGGCAGTCTGTCGGCCATTGAAGTTAAGCTCAGTGGTGTCCTGGATGTTGAGCACCACCGGGTGGTGACGCATGCGTTCGATGCTGTTTGCCCAATGTGGCTCAAGCAGTGCTTGCCATGAGGTTTTGGTGTTGGACAGCAGGCGATAAGCCGCTTGTGTTTCGGCCCAGCCGTGACAGGCTCCAGGGATGCTTTCGGTGGGTTTGTGGCTCAGGCGTTCGGCCAACAGCACGGCGCGAGCATTGAGTCTGGCATCATCCAGGTTCAGGGTTTTGAATTCTTCAGCTGCCCAGTTCATGACGGTGCTCGTCGGTGAGAAAGGCTTGCATCTTACGGTGGTTGGCTACTTGTGTGTAATGGGATGCATTCACCCCCGCTTCCGCACTTGCATCGGCTACGG
>CAYJAM010000319.1:0-3758 GCA_964367725.1 uncultured Sphingobacterium sp.
AAGCTCAACCGCTTCGTGAACACCGGTGGATGCGCCTGAAGGTACCGCCGCCCGGCCCAGAATGCCATTTTCGGTAATTACGTCAACTTCTATAGTTGGATTTCCACGTGAATCCAGAATTTGTCTTGCGTGAACGTCGAGAATTAAACTCATAAAATTTTTATTAGTAAGAAATGTATAAATTCTGATTGCCTAGTGTATTCTATACACTCCAGGTAATGTTTTTAAAAATACTCATTTCAGGAGTATTCGGTGATTTTTGCTTATGTATCAGATCGAAGACCTGGATTTAGTTATTCATCAAAGCCACAAATTCATCAAACAGATATCTTGAATCGTGCGGGCCTGGTGATGACTCCGGGTGATACTGCACTGAAAATGCTTTCTTCCCTTTTACTCTGATTCCTTCTATTGACTGGTCATTCAGGTTCAAATGGGTAATTTCCACTTTATCTGAATTTCTGACATCCTCTGGAATTACGCCGAAGCCATGATTTTGTGAAGTAACTTCACAATGATTTATAATAATATTTTTTACAGGATGATTCAATCCTCTATGTCCGTTGAACATTTTCATTGTGCGGATATCATTAGCCAATGCCAGTAACTGGTGACCAAGGCAAATCCCAAAAAGTGGTTTCTCTGAATTTAAAACTGCCTTTACTGTCTCGATAGCATAAGGCATTGCCGAAGGATCGCCGGGACCATTACTTATGAAATATCCATCTGGATTCCATTTTTCCATTTCAGCAAAAGAAGTCTTTGCCGGAAACACTTTTGAGAACACACCTCTGCTATCAAAATTTCTCAGGATATTCTTTTTTACACCCAGATCCAATACGGCAACACGTTTTGGAGCATTCTTATCTCCATACTCATAGGCTTCCCTGGTTGATACTTGTGAGGATAACTCGAGTCCATCCATTGAAGGCACCAAAGCTAATTTTGCCTTTAATTCTTCAATGTCCAGTATTTCTGAAGAAATGATTGCATTCATCGCACCTTTATCACGAATATGCCTAACCAATGATCTTGTATCCACATCAGAAATCCCAACTATCTTCTCCTCAAGAAAATAATCCTGAATAGAAGAATCAGCCATCTTTCTGCTATAGGTGATATTGAAGTTTTTGCAAACCAGTCCAGAAATTTTAATATTATCAGATTCTACCTCTTCATTATGAATCCCGTAATTACCGATATGGGCATTGGTTGTTACCATGATTTGTCCAAAATAGGAGGGGTCAGTAAAAATCTCCTGATATCCGGTCATGCCCGTATTAAAACAAATTTCGCCGGTTGTTGTACCAATCTTTCCAGCCGCTTTTCCGTGGTAAACAGTTCCATCTGCAAGTAAGAGAACAGCAGGTAATTTGATGTAATTATTCATTTATTAAATTTTGAAAAGAGTTTTGAAAATCAAATGAAAAGCAAAGATTCCGGAAGATATTCCGTTGTGTTGAGGGTTGAACACTGAAGTTTTTTACTTCATTTATCACGGGGGACAAAATTAGTGAATAAATACTAAAAGTAAAAGGGATTTAAGATGAAAATTTATATTGTTTTCAATTTCTGATATATAATATTATGGAAGTATTGATTCATTTAATCCTAACTTTGAGCCAATATAAACTCCTGCTACATGTCTGTTCATAAAGAGGTAAAGCGGATCACGACAAATACGATCCAGGAAATGAAGCAAAAGGGTGAGAAAATCGCCATGCTGACTTCTTACGATTATTCAATGGCTACCATTGTTGATGAGGGGGGGATTGACGTCATCCTTGTTGGTGATTCAGCCTCAAACGTAATGGCCGGCCATGAAACTACGCTGCCAATTACATTGGATCAGATGATCTATCATGCCCAGTCTGTTGTCAGAGCGGTGAAACGTGCCCTTGTGGTTGTTGATCTTCCATTTGGTTCATATCAGGGTAACTCAAAGGAAGCATTGAATTCGGCAATCCGGATCATGAAAGAATCAGGGGCTCATGCTGTAAAACTTGAGGGCGGACTTGAGATACGGGAATCTATTGAAAGAATCATTACTGCAGGAATCCCGGTAATGGGACATTTGGGTTTAACTCCACAGTCTATTTATAAATTCGGAACCTATACTGTCAGGGCCAAAGAAGAGGCTGAAGCCGAAAAGCTGAAGCAGGATATCATGGTTTTGCAGGATGCAGGCTGTTTTTCTGTAGTGCTTGAAAAGATACCTGCCAAGCTTGCTAAAGAAGTGACCGATTCAGTCAAGATCCCAACAATTGGCATTGGTGCCGGCCCTTATTGTGATGGACAGGTATTGGTTATTAATGATATGATAGGATTAACCAAAGGCTTTAAGCCACGTTTCTTAAGGCAATATCTCAACCTTTTTGAACAAATCAATGGTGCAGTACAATCCTATGTACAGGATGTGAAAAGAGGCGACTTCCCGGATGAAAAGGAACAGTATTAATTAATTCATCTTCATGGCTGCTCCAGAATTTAAAAAGGCTAAATTCCCTGTCCTTGCTGCGGATATTACTGATAAGGATATTTTATTTGAGGACAATCATCTGATTGCAGTAAACAAGCGTGCAGGTGATATCGTTCAGGTTGATGATACCGGCGACGAATCATTGGACGAGAAGGTTAAACGATACATCGCCAAAAAGTATAATAAACCAAACGGTGCATTTTTAGGTGTGGTACATCGCCTCGACCGCCCAGTAAGCGGGGTAATTCTGTTTGCCAAAACGAGTAAGGCCCTTGATCGGATCAATAAAATGTTTAAAAGCAGGGATATGCATAAAACCTATTGGGCGGTAGTAAGAAACCGTCCGGCTATTGAACAAGGTACTTTAGTACATTGGCTTGTGAAGAATCCTCAGAAAAATGTAACCAAGGCTTACGAAAATGAGGTCCCCGGTAGTCAAAGGGCTGAACTCCATTATAAATTAATCGGAGAACTTGGAGGTTATTATCTTATTGAGGTAGATCCTATAACTGGTCGTCCTCACCAAATTCGTGTACAGCTTTCAACCATGAATTGCCCGATTGTAGGGGATAATAAATATGGCTACCCTCGTGGAAGTCTCAAAAAGAGCATTTGCCTGCATGCAAGAAGGCTGCAGTTTATGCATCCTGTAAAGCAGGAACCTGTCAATATCTTTGCTCCCTTACCAAAAGATGGGTTTTGGGACCGATTCGAGAGCTTTTAGTATTGATACCTTATCTGAGTCAAGAACCAAGAGCCAGGAATCAAGACTAAATTTCGGTTCATTTGAAACTTAATTTTAAAAACCAAGAGCAAAGGACAAGGAATAATTCATTTGATTAATATTTTGACTGCCCTTGGTACCTCATACCCCAATATCACTCTTCAAATGAAGTACCCAGGCTGATATCCTCCCATTTTGAGAACTCTTCTTCCACAGTTCTGAATTTATCGCGGACGGCATCCAGTGCTACTTTACCTAATAGCAGACGAAGCGGAGGATGTTCTGAATTGACTGCAATAAGTATTGCTTTGGCGGCTTTTGCAGGGTCTCCAGGTTGTTTTCCGCTCGTACTTTGAAGCAGGCGGAGTCTTGCACCGGAGCTTAGTTCATAATCTTCAATTTTATTTTTGGCGCTGACAGAGGATGTACCTGCCCAGTCGGTGCGGAATGGTCCGGGTTCTACGAGGGTTAAACGAATATTCAAAGGCTGAAGTTCTAATGCAAGGGCTTCACTCATTCCTTCAAGCGCGAATTTACTCGCATTGTATAATCCTG
>CAYJAM010000320.1:0-3750 GCA_964367725.1 uncultured Sphingobacterium sp.
AAAATAAAACCGGTGCTTTTATCTCTTCAATCTGAAGAAAAAACTGAAGCAGCTTTAATCTCTGATATTCCGGAAAAGACTGTCGGACAAGCAGATGCGAAGATCGTTCAGGAACTGCTTGCCCGTGGTGTTGCCGTTATACCGGTCGCACTAAATAGTAATTACCTATCCGTCAATTTTGTAGCACTGGATTCAATCACTGCAAAGGATTTGCAATTGCTCGAACAATTAAGCAAGCAAGTGATCTGGTTAAAAATCGGAGACTCCAATATGGATGATAATAAACTAAAATCAATTTTGAAATTGTCTTCACTTAGCCGTCTTTCCATTGAGCGTACTAAGGTGAGCGATGCAGGTATTGCATTGTTGAATAGTTTGCCGAAACTAACTTATCTGAATTTGGTCGGGACTGCTGTAACAGCTAAGGGGCTAAACCAGTTGAAATCATTGAAAGAACTGAGACAGATCTTTCTGTACCAGACTGCGATTTCTGAAGCTGAGTTCAGTCAGCTCAGTAAACTATTTCCGAAGGCTGTTATAGATACCGGTGGGTATAAACTTCAGTTTCTGGAAAGTGATACTGTGGAGTTAAAGTCGGCAAAGGTTAAATAAGGGAATTAAATTGATTCTTAACAAGAAATTAATATGCATATAAACATTATCATGCACCTTTGATTAGGAGATTTTAATGAAACAATTTGATCAAAATATACAGAATATGGAAAAAGATCTAGACAATCAGACCCGGAGAAAATTCATTCAGCAGATTTCTTTGGCATCCGCTTTATTGCTTACCGGCAGAATTACTGATCTTTCTGCAGAAGAAGTTTATAACCTGAAAGCCAGAGTTAAGTTGAGATTTGTGCTTGCATCCGACTTTCATTATGGGCAGCCAAATACAAAATTTGATGAAATGACTGATACGGTGATCAATCAGATTAATTTGTTCAATAAAAGTAATCGTATTGATTTTTGTGTGCTTAATGGGGACATTATTCATAACGAAGAGAACCTTTTACCATTAGTCAAGAAAAAAACAGATAATCTTCAGGTGCCCTATTATGTAGTAAGGGGGAACCATGATATGGTAACAGAAGAACTATGGAATGAGGTATGGAAAATGCCATTGAATCACAGTTTTGAGGCTAAAGGCTCGGCATTTATACTTGCAGATACCTCTAATGTTCAAGGTACTTATGTTTCACCTGATCTTCAATGGTTGAAGGAGAAGCTGGAGCAATACAAAAGCAAAAAGAATGTATTTCTGATCCTGCATATTCCTCAGGCTAAATGGACTGAGCATGCAATTGATACCCCTGATTTTTTTGAACTGATTCATAAATATCCTAATGTCAGGGCAGGATTTCATGGTCATGTACATGATCAGGATGGTGTCTTTATGGCGAAAAATATCCCCTTCTTATTCGATTCTCATGTTGGAGGAAACTGGGGTACACCGTACAGGGGCTTTAGGGTGGTGGAGTTATTGAATGATGGAACACTCATCACTTATATGATGAACCCAACACAAAAACAGGGTGAACTTAAATATTAGTATCATGATACTCATCCAACCTTAGGATCGTTGGATGAGTATTAATTGAACTACAAGGTATATTTTATACCTCCGAAGAAATTACGCTTTGGTGCTGCATTAAAGAATCTGCCCCCAAAAGCATTGATGTCATTTCCAAGACTATAGGTTTCATTCAGCAGATTGTCTATCCCTGCGTAAAAATCCAATACAGGTTTTCCCGGTTTTGAGCTTCTCCAGCCTGCTTTGAAATGGACAAGATCAAAACTTCCTGCGTATACGCTGTTCGCATCATTCAAAGGAATTTTTGAGGTATAATTATGCTGGGCGAACAGGTAGAAATTCTTTTGAAAGCGAAAATCCAGTCCACTAACGATCACACTTCTGGGTGTGCCGGTTAAACGGTTACCCGAATAATTTGCTGTTCCATTCTGATAATCCCTGAAAAAATATTTGCTGAGTGTAAAACTGTTTTGGACCTGAAGTCCACTTAAGAAACCTTTTGAACCCGGTTCTATCAGCCAGTAGCTGGTCTGTGTTTCTACACCTGTTTGACGGGTTCCACCTGCATTTAAATAAAATTCGGTATCATCTGCGTTTACACGACGAACAATTGCATTTTCAAGACGATACTGGAAAATGGAGGCATCCATCCAAAGACGGTCATTGCTGTTACGTAAACGGAAACCGGCCTCGTAGTTCCATCCTGTTTCAGATTCAAGCGTTGTATTGATCTTATTGTCAGAAGCTCTAACCTCGGCGATTGTTGGAGGTGAATAACCTCTGCTTACAGAAGTACGAAGCGCCAGTAAATCTGAGACCTGGTAGGATAGTGCAAATCGTGGCATTAGCTCAGGATCAAAATTGCGTTCAAACCTTGTGGCATAAGACCTGATATCCTTTGAAAACTTATACTTGTAATAATTTAAGCTGGCGGCAACTTCGGCGGTAAGTTTATCCCCAATATTCGCAGAAAAACGAGTGAAATAGAAAAATTGACGCGAAAGAATATCATCCTGTGCCTGTAAACTACCCTGAACTCCTCTGTTATTATTATAGTTGGCGATATCCGCGCTTGTACCCTGTAATTCAAGTCCGGCATTCCATTTCCAGTTCACTGCTTTATCTTCATTTCCGGATAATTCGAGGTATGTTCTGATACCACCCGTATATTCTTTACGTATCTCATAATTGGTAATGAATGGATTCAGATAATCGGTTTTTGAGCCATAAACTGCAAACACATGGCGTAAATTACCGGTGATCTTTGCATCATTCACAATACCGGCATACAAAGTATTGTTTTCAATCCTGGCTTGTTGTGCAACAGGACCGGCAGCAAATGCAGTTGATGGTCGTGCTGCCTGTGGATTAAGATTGTATTGAGCGAGGGTCAAACCTCCGGGAGTTTTGTATTCCAGATCAGAATAAAAAGCAAGTACACGTAGCTGATTCTCTTCTGAATAATTCATTCGGTACATCAGCTGCGCATAATGACGGCTCATTGCGCTGTGTTCACGGTAACCATCTGATCTCTGATACGAGTGGTTAATATTCAGGTACTGGTTTTTGAATTTTTTCTGAACGGCTAGTTTTTCATGGAATAAACCGTAAGATCCGCTGCTTATTCCTGCTGATGCCCAGGTGCTGTCGGCATTTTTATCGACAGGGTTTAGCAAAACAACTCCGCCTGAGTTTGCTCCGAATAAGCTACCATCCGGACCTTTAAGAACTTCAATATTTTGGATGCTGTTCACATCGATCAGATTCAGATAGGTATTTCCACCCGCATCTGTCAATGGGAATTCATCCAGATAAATTTTTACGTTTCTTACGCCAAAAGGTGATCTTAGAGAGCTTCCACGAATGGAAAGGCGATAACTTCCTGGAGATCTTTCTTCCATTCTGATACCGGGTACTGTATTAAGGGCAGGTACCATTGAGATCCCGGGCTGATCTCTCAATTGTTTATTGCTGATTAAGCTTACTGAAGACGGGACTTTTAATATTTGCTGTTCTGACAGATATGCCCTGATTACAATTTCCTTTACTTTCTGAACCGAATCAACCTTGTTCTGTGCAAAACTTACATTTACTAATAATGTGAAAATCAGGATGAATTTTATTCCCCTGAAACTAAAATATCTGCTTATTTCCATTGCTTATCTTTAAATCCTTTTTCTTAGGCTGGGCTAATTTATTAAAACTTCTAATGG
>CAYJAM010000321.1:0-3732 GCA_964367725.1 uncultured Sphingobacterium sp.
ATAATCTGCACTCAATGTCGCTGAACCATTTATCAGTGCACCTCCAGCAGCAATACCTGTTCCATTTAAAGCAAGTGGTTCTGAAGTGGATAATGTAAAACCATTCACATTCAGAACTGCGCCTGTATTAACCTTAGTACCTAAGGCTATTGTGCCCAAAGGTGAATTTGTTCCATTTCCAGCAGCACCCAAACTTAAGGTTCCTACGTTTATGGTAGTTAAACCCGTATAGGAACTTAATCCCGAAACGGTAAAGATAAGGGTTCCAGCTTTTGTCACGTTTAGAGTTCCTGATCCATCCTGTATAATCCCTGAGAAAGTTGTGCTGGTATTATTTCCACCTGTAGTAAGGGTTACACTTCCCGCCTGACTGCTGGTAACCGTTCCTGCGCCTGCAAGTGAACCTATGGTTGCATTGAAGCCATTCAGATCAAGAATTGATGTCACGGTTACAGCACTGCTATTGGAGATTCCTGCGTTATTGGCGCCAATTTTTATTGTACCAACACTGATGGCAGTGGCGCCTGTATAGGTACTGGCGCCTGAAAGTGTCCAGGTGCCTGTGCCGGTTTTTGTTATTGTACCAACTCCAATACCAAGAATACCGGATATACTTCCATTGCCTGAACCACCTAAAGTAAGTGCAAAAGCTCCTGTAATTGTGCCAGTATTGGTCAGATTAAGATCCCCGGCATTCGTAGCAATGGTGCTGATTGCACCAATGGTGACTAAACCACTGTAATCCACTGCAGTTGCCGAACTGTTGGTCAGGGCACCTGAAGTTACTCCAACACCTCTTACTGTAATTGGTTCAGCCGTTGCCAAAGTAAATCCATTCAGGTCAAGAGCTCCAGCAAGGATATTAACACCGTTTGCAATAGTGCCCAAAGGTCCATTAGTTGCATTTCCTGCAGTACCAAGCTTAAGTGTTCCTCCATTTATCGTTGTTAAACCAGTAAACTCATTATCTGCTGATACTGTCCAAATTCCGGTTCCTATTTTTGTCAGAGTACCGGAACCTGTTCCAATAATACTTGATATTGTTCCGTTTCCGGCTCCTCCAAGCGTCAGGCCAAAACCAGATCCGGTAATGGTACCGGGATTGGTAATATTCAAATTTCTTGCTGCAGTTGTAGCTACGATACTCGATGCAGATTCTAATGTAATCAGACCTGAATAATCTGCACTCAATGTCGCTGAACCATTTATCAGTGCACCTCCAGCAGCAATACCTGTTCCATTTAAAGCAAGTGGTTCTGAAGTGGATAATGTAAAACCATTCACATTCAGAACTGCGCCTGTATTAACCTTAGTACCTAAGGCTATTGTGCCCAAAGGTGAATTTGTTCCATTACCTGCAGCACCCAAACTTAAGGTTCCTGCGTTTATGGTAGTTAAACCAGTATAAGAACTTAATCCCGAAACGGTAAAGATCAGGGTTCCCGCTTTTGTCAGGTTTAGTGTTCCTGATCCATCCTGTATAATTCCCGAAAAAGTAGTACTGGTATTATTTCCACCGGTGGTAAGTGTAACACTTCCTGCCTGACTGCTGGTGACTGTTCCTGCGCCTGCAAGTGAACCTATTGTTGCATTGAAGCCATTCAGATCAAGATTTGATGTCACGGTTACAGCACTGCTGTTGGAGATTCCCGCATTATTTGCACCCAACTTAATTGTGCCGACACTTATCGTGGTAGCTCCCGTATAAGTACTTGCTCCGGAAAGTGTCCATGTTCCGGTACCACTTTTGGTAATTGTTCCAATTCCTATCCCAATGATACTTGCAATACTCCCATTACCAGATCCACTCAAAGTAAGCGCAAATGCACCGGTGATCGTGCCGGTATGGGTTAAGTTGAGATCTCCTGCATTTGTAGCAATGGTTGATATTGCACCAATGGTGACTAAACCGCTGTAATCCACAGCTGTTGCCGAACTATTGGTAATTGCTCCGCCTGCACTAATTCCAGTACCTCTTATTGTTATCGCCTCAGCCGTAGCTAATGTAAATCCATTCAGGTCAAGAGCACCTGCTGTGATATTGACACCATTATCAATAGTCCCTAAAGGTCCGTTTGTCGCATTTCCGGTGCTGCCCAGCCTGATTGTTCCCGCACTTATCGTGGTTAAGCCTGTAAATTCATTATTTGCAGATAAAGTCCAGATTCCTGCTCCAGCTTTGGTCAGGGTGCCTGTACCAGTTCCAATGATACTCGATAGTGTGCCATTACCTGCACCGCCAAGGGTCAAGGCAAATCCTGATCCGGTAATGGTACCGGGATTGGTGATGTTCAGACTTCTTGCTGCAGTTGTAGCTACGATACTCGATGCAGATTCTAATGTAATCAGACCTGAATAATCTGCACTCAATGTCGCTGAACCATTTATCAGTGCACCTCCAGCAGCAATACCTGTTCCATTTAAAGCAAGTGGTTCTGAAGTGGATAATGTAAAACCATTCACATTCAGAACTGCGCCTGTATTAACCTTAGTACCAAAGGCTATTGTGCCCAAAGGTGAATTTGTTCCATTACCCGCAGCACCCAAACTTAAGGTTCCTGTGCTTATGGTAGTTAAACCAGTATAAGAACTTAATCCAGAAACAGTAAAGATCAGGGTTCCAACTTTTGTCAGGTTTAGCGTTCCTGATCCATCCTGTATAATTCCCGAAAAAGTAGTACTGGTATTATTACCACCAGTAGTCAGGGTCAAACTTCCCGCCTGACTGCTGGTAACCGTGCCTGCACCTGCCAGAGAGCCAATGGTTGCGTTAAATCCATTCAGGTCAAGGGTAGAAGTCACTGTTACTGCACTGCTATTCGAAATTCCTGCATTACTGGCTCCTACCTTTAAAGTACCAACACTGATTGTTGTAACTCCTGTATAAGTACTCGCTCCTGAAAGTGTCCAGGTTCCGGCACCAGTTTTAACTATAGACCCTGCCCCTGTGCCTATAATACTCGATATACTTCCATTGCCTGAACCACCTAAAGTAAGTGCAAAAGCTCCTGTAATTGTGCCAGTATTGGTCAGATTAAGATCCCCGGCATTCGTAGCAATGGTGCTGATTGCACCAATGGTAACTAATCCACTGTAATCCACTGCAGTTGCCGAACTGTTGGTCAGGGCACCTGAAGTTATTCCAACACCTCTTACTGTAATTGGTTCAGCAGTTGCCAGAGTAAATCCATTCAGGTCAAGCGCTCCGGCTGTGATATTGACACCATTAGTAATAGTCCCTAGTGGACCGTTAGTAGCATTTCCGGCAGTACCTAGCCTGAGTGTACCCCCACTTATCGTGGTTAAACCTGTAAACTCATTATCTGCTGAAAGCGTCCAGATTCCTGTACCTATTTTGGTCAGAGTACCTGTACCGGTGTTGATCAAGCTTTGCATGTTACCGTTTCCTGTGCCTCCAAGTGTCAGGCCGAAACTTGCTCCTGTGATGGTTCCGGTATTGATTACCATACCACCAGCTGCAGTTACAATACTGGATGCAGAGGCAAGGGTTATTGTACCGGTATAGCTGGAGCTAATGGTAGTTGACGTATTGTTCAATGCACCCGCTGATGCGATACCTGTTCCATTCAATGTTAATGCTTCAAGTGTCGAAAGACTAAACCCTGCCAGATTTAAAGCTGCCCCGGTATTAACAGTTGTGCCTGATGCAGTTGTTCCAAGTGGCGAGTTTGTGCCGTTACCAGCCGCACCCAGAGTAAGTGTACCTGCACT
>CAYJAM010000322.1:0-3717 GCA_964367725.1 uncultured Sphingobacterium sp.
TTGATCATCATCATTTCTGATATAATCATGATCTTTATCATTTAGAGGTTCTGCTGAGTTGAACGATTCATTTTGGATTTTCTTTCGTGGTCTTCCCGCCATGAACCCTATGATCAGACCCAGACCGAACATTACACCAAGTACAGCCAGTTTAGATAATCTCACATCACCGAAAATCCAAAAACTAACTTCATCGGTATTGTTCATGAGTATGATAGTCACAAGTACCGTGACAACGATTATGAAGATAGTTTTAAAGGTCATAATTGAGCAATTTATTTAAGTGAATATCGGAATTGCAAGTGAAATTAATAAAATTATCTCTGGCCTGCGAGTCTGAGAAAAATCTCATGATTATAATGATTCAAAATTTATACCAGTTTTTTGTTTAATCGGATCATCTGTACGGATTCCTAGAAATCATATGCAAATCCAAGCTCAAAGATCGGCTTGGTAAGTGCATTCTCTCTCGCAAAGATCAGTTTTCCTGCTAATTCGAAATTCGGAAGCATAAATCGCATAAGATTCATATCTGTGCTTAATTCGAGTCCGAAAGTGCGCGGTTTGAATTGGTTTCCTTTTCCGATATTCTCAAAATCAGCAAAAAAACCACCCTTCAATCTTTTAATATAGGCAATGGGGCCTAACTCGGCGTCTGGATAGAATAATGGAAAACGATAATCAAGCAACAAAGTGTTTCGAAGGCGGGTATTTAAACTTAAATTTCTGTATCCGCTTATTCTTGGAATCTCTGTACTAAAATCATAGGCTCCGTTGCTTTCCTGGTAATTGAAACTAGCCTGAAATGAATGATTGTTTATTAGTCCTGGAGTATAAAAGACACTTCTGAATGACAGGAGTGAGCCATCCAGCAAATTCTGGAAGGGGAGGTGGAAGTAGGAAAATGAAAAATTTTGTCCCCAGTCTGGCGCGAGATCTCTGGCACTTCGCCGGACATTCCGGTTAAAGTAAAACTGATATTTCATTGGAAATTTCAATTTTTCAATAAAATTAGTGGGCTTATTCTGAATTTCATATCTGGAAGTGAAGCTGCTTGAACTTCTGATACCCATGCTGTAGTTTTGGTTCAGACGATTAAATGTAAAGGGTATGCTGATTTCAGCTTCAGTTATGTTCTCACGCCAGCTAACCGGAACCAGACGATTGTTTTGCCGGGAATAGGTCAAGTTGGCCCTGTTAGAATAGCTGATATCAAGAATAGGATAGAAGCGTTTATAACGGAGTCCGGCAAGGTATTCACTTTTCCTTAGTCCGGAATTAAATTGGTAGCCACCATACAGATCAAGGGTGTTTAGCTGATTGTTCGATTTGAGCTTTAGGCCGATGCTCAGGTCATCGTTAGTGTCGTTATTTTCGGCAATAGGTGAAAGACTGTGGAAATAGAACAGATTATTAAATTCCCTGTAAGATTTACTTGGGTATTTTTTTTGAGGTATTGAGTCGAGAATATCAGCATTTGCCTCCTGATCGACCAGAGGTAAGGCATAATCAATGAATGTATTAGAGGCTTCCTCCTTTTTCTCTTGTAATTCAAAGGGTATGCTGACTATATCATATCCTTTAAGTTGATAATTATTGAAAAGCACCCTGTTCCTCTTCTGGTCATATGATGGATTTGTAGCCCCATAGGGCGCCGAAGTTAGCGGTATGGTATGGTATTCAGGGCTGAGACAGTAAATATTGTTCAGGCCTTTGTAATGAGCCCTGAACAAAATATTTTTGCCGGCATAAACCGGACGTGTAATCTGTTGCCTTTGAAATGGGGTGATGATTTTATTGCTTCTTTCGGCTCGCATGAATTCCATTAAGGCAGCACCATCTTTACTCATCACCACACAGATAATTTGATCTCCATCTTCATTATATGATGGATTTTGCAAGCTGAAACCCTCCTTAACCGGATATTCCCGGAGAACACTTCCATTTTCAGCATTCAGCTCAATTAATGAGAACAGGTTTGAAGTACTGATTTTTACAGCCACAATCGTTTTTGCATCGGCAGAGAGGCTGGGGGAGAATAAACGGCTTTTATGGCTGATTTGTTTAACCTGATCCGTCGCTAAATCAAATATATTGATCACACTGTACGAGCGTTTTCCATAGCGTTTGTCAAATCTGAGTTCATCCCATACAATTTTTCCTGCGGCGTACCTGAAATTATATTCCGTTTGATAGCCAATTTTAACAAGTGTGCGCTCCCTGCCTGCTGAATCGATAAGGATTAGTGCAGGTGTATGAGTCAGATTTTGCCTTAAAGCAATAATCTCACCATTGGGGGTACTTACAGGTAGGAGGTAGTCGGCAGGTATTGAATCCTTTCTCTTATTAATTGCATTATAACTTACCGGCATCAGTTCAGTGGATTGTTTTTGCCAAAGTGTCTTCAATTCAGCAATAGTAGAGTCATGAAGCATTCTGCTGTTAAGTCCGGTAAACTTTTTAATTGAATTGCTAAGACTGTATGGTCTCAAAGGATTTCGCTTAATCCTTGTCATGATGCTGTCGATTATTTCTTTGCCATAGTCCCTTTTTAGTTTCGTGGTCATAAAATAACCTAACTGATAATAGCCCGGTGTTAGATCCCTTAGTGAACCAAAATAATTTTTTGAGTAGGAGTAAAGATGGGTACTTAGTGTATTTGTTCTGAAAATTAACTCCCAGTCCGGAAGCCTTCCACGACCTGCATGACTCAGTGCTGTTTCGATACCGACAGCATCTCCTTCATAGAACCAGGGAGGGAGGGTGATTCCGAAAATGGCAAGGGCTAATTCTTCAAAAAATGGAGCTTTAAGTCCACCGCTTAATTTATCAAATTGAACCACATGTCTGAGTTCATGGATAGCCATGCCATTGAGCCAATCCTGGAAGTCGAGGTTCTGGGGTGGGGTAGTGTAGAACTCCGAACGCCGGGGTGCAAGCTGTACGAAACCATTCGAAATGACACCTTGATTTTGCAGAATAATCGTTATCGGCCGGGGTCTTTTATTAAGGGATTTGCTGACCCCGTCTATCAGATGTTCCAGAGTATTTGACATTCTCTGAGCTTCATCTGACAACTCGCCGGAGTAGATAATCTGAAAATTTTCTGTCCTGATCTGCATCCATTTTATACAGGGAGGGTTCTGTTCAGCATCGAAAATCTGGGCAAAAGCTGGTACTGTATTTAAACATAATATAATCGATGTAAATACACTGATATATAGACTATTAAGTACTGATATTTTCATCTATTTTATACTTTGCTAATGATTTTAGTTTTCGAATAAACCTAAAGGAATTTTTATTTGAACCTATAATTAAATATTGTAATATAAAATATTGATTATTAGTTATTTATGATTAAGTTAATTTTAACTTCACTTCATTAAAATTTGATAATTGGTCAAAAAATATATCCTCTCCATGAGATTTTTACGCAATTGATAAAATACTTGTATTCCGGGCGAAAATGAATTTAGATATTTTCTTTATTAAGAATTACGATAATTGATAGCTTTCAGGTTTCCATCAAATCGGACTTTAAAATTCTACTAAATATGAAATGGAGTTTTGATTTTATTCAGCACTTTATCGCCCCATTTTTAAAGGTTTGAAGAAGCTCCTTATTTTTAGTCTTATTTAGCTGAACCTTCTTTTTTCAAGAGGTGGTATTTAGACTTAATACATGATTTTGTTTTGGCTAAATACAACATCCCT
>CAYJAM010000323.1:0-3713 GCA_964367725.1 uncultured Sphingobacterium sp.
GCTGATGCGATACCGGTGCCATTCAATGTTAATGCTTCAAGTGTCGAAAGACTAAACCCGGCAAGATTTAAAGCTGCTCCGTTGTTGACAGTTGTACCTGAAGCTATTGTCCCTAAAGGTGAGTTTGTGCCATTGCCTGCAGAACCCAGAGTAAGTGTACCTGCACTAACTATTGTTGCACCGGTATAGGAATTAAGTCCAGAAAGGATCATGATTCCGGTTCCAGCTTTTGTAAGGCTTAAAGTTCCGGCTCCATCCTGAATCAGACCAGAGAAGGTTGTAGTTGCAGCATTATTTCCACCAGTAGTCAAAAGTATTGCACCGGCGACTGTGCTCGTCATTGTTCCTGCACCAGCCAAAGAACCTATAGTTTCAGAAAAACCATTCAGATCAAGTGTTCCTGTAAGCGTAAGTGCTGTGATATCAGGCAAAATATTGGCAGCTGCAAGCTGAATCGTCCCGGCACTTATTGTGGTCGCACCGGTATAAGTACTTACAGCACTGAGTGTTAATG
Source organism: uncultured Sphingobacterium sp. (assembly GCA_964367725.1). Taxonomy (GTDB): domain Bacteria; phylum Bacteroidota; class Bacteroidia; order Sphingobacteriales; family Sphingobacteriaceae; genus Daejeonella. Next base: position 515 of record CAYJAM010000323.1, read on the forward strand.
TTCCTGAACCCGATTTTGTTAATGATATGACCCTGCTGCCATTTTGAATGATCCCTGAAAAACTGGTGCTTGTATTATCAGTCCCGATGGTTAAAAGCCTGTTGGCAGCACCATCACTTGTGATAGTGCTGCTTCCTTCAAGGCTACCAACTGTGGTTGCGCCATCCAGATTAAGTGTACCTGAAGTCAGTGTCAGACGCCCGGTTGCGATTGTTGCGCCTGCAAAAGTGGTCACACCTGATGCTTTATTTATTATAATATTACGATAGGTGCCAGTTTTAATTGATTGCGAGCCTGTTCCATTCAGAGTTAGCGTACTGGTTCCGGCTGTGAAGGTACCAGTGCCGGTAAAGTTCCCACCTAAATTAATTATTGAATTACCTGTACAAGTAAACCCATTTTCATTGGCAGCACCTGACATGGCAATTGTACCGCTTACACTCAAAGATCCGGTGGTAATACTTAAATTATTATCTCTATTTAAATTAGTGGTATTAGCAAAATTCAAATTGGCACAACTTACTATTCCGGTACCTATTGCTATGGTTTGAACCCTGCCATCAAGAGTAGGATCAGAATATGTAATATCACCAGTAACATCAAGTGTGAAAGCACCGGAAATATTGAGGGCACTATTTGCTGAATTTGAAGCAAAGGTGATAGAACTGCACTCAGCTCCGGTTGCGTTTATTGTTACTGTTATGCCTGAATTAATTGTAACTGACTCGGTGGCTGTAGGCACAGCTGCTCCTCCCCAGGTGGCAGTATCGTTCCAGTTACCTGTAACACTTGCTATGCGTTGGGCTAACAAGTCAGTTCCTGCAAAAAGGAATAAAAATACCAGCAATGCAATTTTTGAAATTGCACCCGAATTTTTACATAGCAGAAATTGTTTTTCGTGCATAGAAATTCACTTACAGGATAAGGCATTAATATAAAGCAAAGGTCAAGCCATAAAATTTTTAATATTATTTACGTTTAAAGCAATTTTATGATGATTTAAATAAAAACAGAATGAAATTGTGGTAAAAATTACCCAAACAGGGTAAATTTTTCTACAGAAATAGTTTATTTCAACTTTCAGGGATTAGTACAATTTTAACATTAGGTTAATTAATTAATTTTATGCTTTATCCTGGCAGAAAGAAGTTTTTTATGATTATATTCATACAAATCGATAAAAAATCAATACTTTATCAGAGAACTTACGTATACAGTCAATAAATAAGTTTATGGCCATGGAAACAAATTACCTCATCATAGCACTGGTTTTGATAGGCGCGGCATTCGTGCTCATCCTACTTATCCGAAAAAACAGAAAAGACCAAAAGGAATTTGAACAGAAAATGAATCAGGAGAGCATAGATCCTGAACATCATAAGGAAGAAAAAATTTAAATTAAACGAACAAGCGAATCAATTAACAAGACTCTTTTTAAATTAAATTGCAATAAACAGAAATGTTCAGCTCAGGAATTAATTACATAATTTCAACTGAATTTATCTTATGTTTATATGTTCAATTGGCAGCAAAGTTTTAACATATACTATCCTTTATGGATCGTCGTAGTTTTTTATCTGCAAAGGTAAATTCCAAAACTGATTTATCTTTTAAGTCCCGTACCAATACGGGATTATCTCCTTTTTCCCCTCCATTTGGCAAACAGGAGATCATCCATTTATTAAAGCGTACTTTATTTGGTGTAAAACAGGCAGACATTAAAATGCTGAGTGGTAAAACTCTTTCTGATAGTCTGGATATTTTGTTGAATGCTGCAATAGTTCCTGCCCCTCCGCTTAATAACTACAACGACACAAATTTTACAGATCCAAATGTTCCGGCAGGTCAAACCTGGGTAAATGCAGTATTTGACGGAAATGCAAATAGCCGCAGATATACTTCATTTAAGTCGTGGTGGACTGGTCTTATGCTCAATCAGGGCACTTCAATCCACGAAAAAATGATCCTCTTCTGGCATAATCATTTTGCAACAGAAACTCTGGATATTGGAGATGCACGCTATGTTTATAAACATCATATGTTGCTCAGAAAATATGCTTTGGGCAATTTTAAAGAGTTTGTAAAAGAAATAACCATTGATCCGGCTATGCTAAGGTATCTGAACGGTTATCTGAACAATAAAAATTCACCGGATGAAAATTATGCCCGTGAATTGCAGGAACTTTTCACTTTAGGAAAGGGGCCTAAATCAAATTATACCGAAGGGGATGTAAAAGCAGCTGCACGGGTTTTAACAGGTTATACTGTAAATGCAACAACAATATCATCTGTATTTGATCCTAACAGACACGACACCGGTATCAAACAATTTTCTTCCTTCTATAATAATGCTGCCATAGCAGGCAAATCAGGTGCAAGTGGAGCAGGAGAGACAGATGAGCTGATCAATATGATCTTTTTTCAGAACGAAACAGCCCTTCATATTTGTCGCAGATTATATCGATTCTTTGTCTATTATGAAATTGATGAAGCAACAGAACTTAATGTAATTACACCGATGGCAAACCTGTTCAGGACAAGCAATTATGAGATAAAACCTGTCCTTAAGCTACTTTTTAGTAGCGAACATTTTTTCGATCCTGTAAACAGAGCTGGTTTGATTAAGAGTCCGGTTGATTTATGCATCGGACTATCAAGAGAATTCAGCATGATATTCCCGGATACTTCCGACTATGTTAATCAGTATTTTATGCATGATTATATTCGTACGCAAGCCTCCAATATGCAGCAAAATATTGGTGATCCACCCGGTGTTTCAGGCTGGTCTGCATATTACCAGGAGCCTCAATTCCACGAACTATGGATCAATGCAGATACACTGCCCAGGAGGAATCAATTCAGTGATATAATGATCGGTAACGGATATACAAGAAACGGAAAGAAGATCAATATCGACATTCTGGCCTTTGTCAGTACCTTATCTGACCCAGCCAACCCAAATGCACTAATAAATGAAAGTCTGGAAATAATTTTTGCAATAGATATTACCCAACAAGTGAGAGACTTTTTGAAAAGTATCTTATTATCTGGTCAAACATCCGATTCCTACTGGACAGATGCATGGATTACATACAAGGCCAATACAAGCAACACAACCAACAGGAATATTGTATTAAATCGCCTTCAGTCCATGTTCAAGTATCTTATGAATCTTCCTGAATATCAACTGTCATGAAGA
>CAYJAM010000324.1:0-3712 GCA_964367725.1 uncultured Sphingobacterium sp.
TTTAGGATAACCTAAATCCTACCAATCCTAAAATCCTGCTAATCCTAATCCAGATATTATTCTGTTTGTCTGAACCGTGATTAAGGTATCTGACTTGATTACTATGATTAAAAAAATCCTACCATCCTAAAATCCTATTCATCCTAATCCAGACCTTATTCTGTTTGTCTGAAATAGGATTATAGGATTATAGGATTTTAGGATAACCTAAATCCTACCAATCCTAAAATCCTGCTAATCCTAATCCAGACATTATTCTGTTTGTCTGAACCGTGATTAAGTTGATTGACCTGCTTAGTATGATTTATAAAATCCTACCATCCTAAAATCCTATTCATCCTAATCCAGACATTATTCCCAGCACATAAATGTCTTAATTCAACCGTTTAAACAATCCTTAATACCGTTTAATCATATTTATTTAGTGCCGGAATTATTATCGGCATATTAATGAATGATTCTGAATGAAGATTTACTGCACTATATCTGGAAATTCAGGCTATACCATGTAGCAGGTATTAAAAGCACTTCGGGTGAGAGCCTGGAAATAGTACATCCCGGCGAGCATAACCACCATGCCGGCCCCGATTTCTCCAATGCAAAAATCCGGATCGGAGAAACATTATGGGCAGGAAACGTGGAGATTCATATTCGTTCTTCCGATTGGTACCGGCATCAGCATCAGTTAGACAAAGCCTATGACAATGTGATTTTGCATGTGGTGGCTTATCATGACCAGGAAATTTTTAGGACTGACGGAACAGAAATCGCTGTTTTGGAGATTGGAAATAAGTTTCCTGAAGATATTGCTGAAAATTATGAAGTCTTAATGGCCGGATTAAACTGGATCCCCTGTGAACATAAAATAAAGCAGGTAGATGGAATTTTTATAAATACTTGTCTTACCAGGGTTTTGTTAGAGCGTCTGGAAGAAAAAAGTGAACTAGTTAATGCACTCCTTACAGAAGTCAAAGGTAGCTGGGATGATGCTTTTTATATTAGCCTTGCCAGGAACTTTGGTTTTAAAACCAATGCCTTACCTTTTGAGATGCTTGCCCGGTCATTGCCGCAGTCTTTACTTGCAAGATATAAGGATCGTCCATTTCAGATTGAGGCTCTTATTTTCGGACAGGCTGGCTTTCTGGATACTAAATTAAAGGATTCCTATCCACAATTACTCAGAAAGGAGTACCGGTTCTTGCAGAAAAAGCACGATTTGAAGCCAATTGATAAGTATTTATGGAAATATATGCGCTTAAGACCCCGCAATTTTCCATCGCTCAGGCTCGCGCAGTTTGCTGCTTTGATTATCCGTTCAAACCACTTATTCTCTAAAATAATTAATGAAAAGGATATTGCCTTAATTACTGCTATGTTTAATAAGCCAAAGCTTAACGTGTATTGGGATACACATTATCGCTTTGATCAGGAATGTAAACATTCTGCCCTTTCATTGGGAGATGAGGCCATAAATAATATTCTGATAAATACAGTTTCGGTTTATTTGTTCGCATTTGGTCTCAAAACAGGAAGTGAAATGCACAGAGAGCGGGGTATTCAATTGCTTGAAAGCCTCAAGCCTGAACGAAATGCAATTATCAGAAAGTTTAATGAGATTGGGGTTAATTCGAGTAATTCTGCAATAAGTCAGGCACTTATACAAATAAAAAAATCATATTGTGATCAAAAGAAATGCTTATATTGCGAGATTGGAATCAAAATTTTGAGCAAGTAAAATGTTTCAGCAGTTTCTTACATTTTTCGAAAAACGTTCTTTTGGGGTATGTACCTATCTTGGAGAGCGATTTAATATATCCATTTCCAAGATCAGATTATTTTTCATTTACTCCTCTTTCCTTGCCGTAGGCTTTCCCCTGATATTTTATGTTTTTGCTGCCATTGTTTTGGATGTAAGGCATTATATCAAGCGTATCAGGGCAAGTAGTGTTTGGGATTTTTAACACTACCCATGGTCGGATAACATAGACCACTGGGAATAGAATTTTATCTTTTCAGCTAAAGTTGTAGCCAAATGAAATTCACCCCAAGTTAACCCCGGGGTGAATAACCTTTTTTTAGAATTTAATATTTCCTCTTAATTCACCTGAGCCTACAGTTGAACTATGAATGTTTACATACCATTTACCTGCTAATAACTGTGCTTCCTGTGCGCTGGTAAGGGCGACAGTCATTCCACTCAAGGTGCCGCTGCTGCCTGTTGCAAATCCGGTTATACCGATCGCAACACCTGAACTTACAGCATCACTGCCAGTATCAGAACCATGAAAATGCATGTTCGTTGTTGTTGCTGCAGCACTTCCTAATTGCCATGTGATTTTGTAAGTGATCATTTTCATTGTTGGATCGTACGAGATCTCTGCGGTACCGGTTCCTGTAGTATTCACTGCAGGAACTTCCTGTGCACCACTTAATGTAACGTTAACCTTTTTGATAAGGCTGACAGGTTCTTCCACTTCATCTTTTTTGCAGCCTGAAAGTACAAGTACAGACAGCATGATCAGGGAAATTGATTTAATGGAACCAATGAGTAGGGACTTTTTCATAAATTATTTATTTAGTTTCAAGTACCTACGCAAAGTAGTCGCGTTTGGTTGTTTCAGAAAAGAATAAAGAATTCGGTCAGGAAAGAATCTTGGCAATTTCAAGAAAACCTTTCTCAAAAGCCTTATCGGCTGCAGTTTTGCCGTCTTCCATTTTTGCACTGACAATAGCCCCGGCCTCAAGTAAAACAATCAAGAGTTCGATATTACCATTATGTGCAGCAGAATGAAGCGGGGTTGCTCCCGACTTCTGCACCACATTGATCTCAGAACCAGCTTCAATCAGCATTTTTGCAATCATGGTATAATTCGAAGCCACAGCAGAGTGTATGGGGTATACGTTAAACCCGTTTTTTGAAGGGATATTTGGATCGGCACCAGCCAGAAGCAGGGTTCTGATCACATCCTCGTTTCCAAAATATGCAGCCAGACTAAGAGGAGTAAATCCATCTTCAGAAAATTCATGAACCAGACCGGGATTTTCTGCGACAAGGTTTGTAATATGATCATTCTTTCCTAAGGCAGCAGCCTCAAAAATGCTGATTTCGGGAACATGCTTTAAAATAATATCAGCCAGTTCAGGCTTTTTATAGTAACAGCAGAGCAGTAAAGGAGAAATCTGATGACTCGTTTTTTGAATGGCAAGTTTCGGATTAGAGTTTAGAAGTGCATATAACTCAATTGCATTGCCTGTTACAATGTATTCCTCCAGTAAATCCTGATCCATTTTATAAGGTATTAAATGAACTAAACATCTGTTTATCAATATTAAGAAAATTAAATAAAAAATGCAGCAGATTTAGGCTATCTCAGATATTCTTTATAACATTATATTTGTCAATATTTAGCAAAATTTCGAATGCCCTTACTAAAAGGAAACCAATTCAGGAGTGCCAATTCTTTTCGCGATGAGCCAAAGTCTAAGCCTGCCCCAAAGCAGCAGGTTCCGAAAGAAACAGCCGAAGATCTGCCGAAGTTCAAATTGAATGACGACCGGACAATAAAGATAATCGGTCTGTTTTTTCTGATCGTTTCGCTTTACTTCATGGTGGCCTTTACTTCCTATCTCTTCACCTGGCAGGATGATCAGAGTTATGTGATCGATGCCAACGGTGGCTGGAGTACTTTGATGAAGACCCAGCAGGAACTCA
>CAYJAM010000325.1:0-3696 GCA_964367725.1 uncultured Sphingobacterium sp.
TGTTTTTCCGGCACAACTTGGTCCGGTAATGCAGGGTATGTTTACTGCCCATTCCGAATCATCTCTTTATTTAAGTTTCTCATCAGAAGAAAAGCTGGTTTGGGCGGATGATCAGGGTAAAGAACGAGGCCAAAGCATCTTACCACTTTATCCTTCAGTTGTCAAGGCAGTCAGGAAAGATAGAATACTGTATAAACTATTAGCCCTATGCGATATTATTAGGATTGGCAGTGTATCCGACAAGAATAAAGCAGTCTGGCAATTAAGGGAGGTATTCCAATCAAAAATTTAGGCTTAGGTATTCCCTTTTTACCCCCGGGCTTCGCTTTTTTAAATTTAAGAACGGATATTTGCATGAAGCAATTCTATCAATGAGTAAAGAGGTCACTGAGCAGCCCCAAAGCCTGGCTCTAAAAGACAAAAATCCCATTTCCGGAAAGACCGTTTATCCGATTCTTATTGCAATCAGTATTTCCCATTTATTGAATGATGCTTTACAGTCTATTATACCTGCAATCTATCCAGTAGTAAAAGATACATTCAGCCTGAGTTTTGCTCAGGTTGGATTAATAACTCTGACCTTTCAACTTTCAGCTTCAATTCTTCAACCTTTTGTTGGTTTATATACCGACCGTAAACCCCAACCTTATTCACTTGCAATCGGGATGGGATTCACGCTTGTCGGTCTTATATTTTTATCCCGCGCACCAAGTTTTGATATCCTGATTCTGTCGGTTGCGATGGTTGGTATTGGTTCTTCTATTTTTCATCCGGAGGCTTCCCGGATGGCTCATATGGCTTCCGGTGGCCGGCGTGGAATGGCACAGTCTATCTTTCAGCTTGGGGGTAATTTTGGCAGTTCAATTGGACCTTTGCTTGCCGCTTTGATCATTGTTCCTTATGGTCAGTCAAACATTATCTGGTTCTCTGCTCTGGCCCTGCTCGCTATAATTTTACTGATCAATATAGGTGGCTGGTATAAACGCAAGATCAGGATCAAGGCAAAACGACCCGGAAAAGAAACGTCACATGCACAGGTCCTTCCCAAAAAGACAATACTTTTTTCTGTCCTGATTCTACTGGTATTGATCTTTTCGAAATATATCTACCTAACCAGTATGACTACATACTATACTTTTTATGTGATTCATAAATTTGGGGTTTCGGTTCAGGACTCTCAGGTATATCTGTTTATTTTTCTTTTTTCAATTGCTGCAGGAACGATCATTGGTGGACCTTTGGGTGATAGATTCGGCAGAAAGTATGTGATCTGGGGCTCAATTTTAGGTGTTGCTCCTTTTTCTCTTTTGCTCCCGCATGCCAATCTTTTATGGACAGTGATTTTGACCATACCTATTGGAGTGATTCTGGCCTCTGCATTTTCAGCCATTCTGGTATATGCTCACGAGCTTTTTCCGGGAAAGGTTGGGATGGTGTCCGGACTATTTTTTGGATTTGCCTTTGGTATGGCGGGTATTGGATCTGCAGTTCTGGGGGGAATCGCCGACCGAACAAGCATTGAGTATGTCTATGAGATCTGTGCTTTTATGCCTCTGATCGGCTTAATTACAGCTTTTCTGCCAAACATCAAGACCGGAAATTAAGATTTTCAGCTGAGCGCTGAAGCAAGTTTAAAGCTTAGGAAGAATCGTGTTCCCTTACCGGGTTCACTTTCAAACCGGATAGTTCCATTTTGAAGTTCTGTAAATTCCTTGCAAAGTGACAAACCCAGTCCAACCCCTTTTTCATTTTGAGTCCCAAAAGTTGATTTTACCCCCAAAGAGAAGAGATCTTTCTGCATTTCATATGGAATCCCCCTACCTGTATCACATATTGTGATCAGACAGTTCTTACCTTCTATCTTTGCCTCAATTCCAATCTGCCCACCTGTGTCGGTGAATTTTACAGCATTGTTTACCAGATTTCTGATCACAAGCTGAAGCATATCCCGGTCGGCTAAGATCACGATGGATTTATTGATATTTTCCTCAATCTTTATTCTCTTTTCAATTGCAATGGATTGCTGGGCACGGATTGCTGGTAAAATTGATTCTTTAAGGTTTACCGGAAGGAGGTTGACGTTCACCCCTTCCATTTGTGATTTACTCCAGAGAAGCAAATTACTGAGCATCTGCTGGGTGTTTTTTGTTTCATTGAGAAGGCTGGCTTCAATTGATTTCCGGTCAATATCATCTGAGTTAAGCTCTGATAAGATTTCCAGATAATTCTGAATAGAACCTAATGGCGACCTTAAATCATGTGCAAGGATTGATAAGAGTTTGTTCTTGGTTTCATTGGATATTTTCAACTCTTCAGCTTTCTCTTCTGCCACAATCTTCTCATGATGATAACTTTTTCGTATGAAGTTTGTTGCCAGAAAAATAAGTAAAGCAGTTATGAGATAGGTCGATCCGATATCGGCATACTGCATTAGAAGGTCTGGATAACGGTATTTAAAGAGATCTGGATTATTGAATGAAATGTACAAAAGAATCATTACCTCAATGGTGTTTAATATTAGCCAAAAAGCAAATTGTTTCTTTGGAACAACAATAGTGATCAGAAATATAGAAAGTAGAAATAAGATCAGTCCCGGACCGTCAATCCCTGAATTGAAATAAAAATTTAATACGAAAAGAAAATTAGTTGCAAGCGCAAAAAAGATAATACCGAGATTCAACTTTTTATATACCCGTGAAAGGAAGTAAAATATTGTCCCTATCAGTTGCAGAGAGCCCATTAAGACAGCAAGTTCATACAAGCCGTATGAAACATTAACGATCTGACTTATCGCAAGTATAAAAAAGGATAAGATGCATATCACATGGAAAATGCGTGCTTCCAGACTAAAATCTTTTTCATCTCCAGTAATCTTAATTAAATAATTATTTAAACCTTCTGATCTCAAAATAAGCGTCTTTTAATTTTTTTCTTTTGCAAGGCAATTCTAAGCAATTTCCTGATTTCCAATAGATAATATTTACTTTTTTAATAAAGCCCGGATAAAACCAGGAAAATGACCTATAGACATTAAGCCATGGCCGATTTCATGAATGGCCTTTCAAAATTAAATATTCGTGTATTATGACTTCAAAATATCATTAAATAACATATCCCTAACCTCAGGTTCTTATTTACTGATTACATTCGATTTTATATACGTGATTTTATTAGAAATTAAGTTTAAATTTATTTGAATGAATAATAAGAGAAGAGATTTTATCAGAAATTCAGGACTGGTAAGCCTTGGCTTTTTAGGCCTGAGCCAGTTTGCGGCCAATGCTGCTGCTTTAGGATTTATTGAAGAGGGCAATCTTTTGCGCAATTATGGCTCTCTTTCACACCGGCAGGGTGATATTTTGAGCTTGCCCAAAGGTTTTACAGTAAAAGTAATATCCAGGAAAGGTGATCTGATGAACGATGGATTTTCTGTCCCGGGAGCATTTGATGGCATGGGTGTTTTTAAATGGAAAAACAATAAAACCATCCTGATCAGAAATCACGAACTCTCACCAGGGGCAATTGTAAACGGGCCATTCGGAAAAAATAATGAACTGCTGAATAAAGTCAATCGGAAAGATATTTATGATTTTGGTAAAACAGAGAGTTTGTGTTATGGCGGGACAAGCACCATGGTTTACGATGAAAAGCTGCAGAAAGTAGAGCTTGAATATTTAAGTCTTATCGGGACGGTTA
>CAYJAM010000326.1:0-3696 GCA_964367725.1 uncultured Sphingobacterium sp.
TCAGAATTCACAATTTACCGGATCTGGCTTACTTCAATCACTCACAGCACGTTTCAGTTGCAGGCATTGAGTGTCAGAATTGCCACGGACCAATCCAGACTATGGAAGAGGTTTACCAATATTCTCCTCTGACCATGAAATGGTGTATCAATTGCCATAGACAAACAGAAGTTAATCATAAGGACAATCCTTATTATGACAAGCTGATTGCTGCACACGATAAATTGAAAAAAGGTGAAAAGGTTACAGCTGCTGTTTTAGGCGGACTTGAGTGTGCTAAGTGTCACTACTAATTAGAATAATTTTAAGATAACATACGTATACAGTTATATAGCTTAAATGGAAAGCAATAAAAAATACTGGAAAGGTTTAGAAGAGCTGCAGAACACAAAGGATTTTGTTGAAAAAAACAAAAACGAGTTCGCTGAACCACTTCCTATGGAAGAAGTTCTGAATGAAGCCGGTTTAAGTACCGTAACTCCACGTCGCGACTTTTTGAAGGCGCTTGGATTTGGTTTGGGAGCAGTTACTCTTGCTGCTTGTCAGACAACTCCGGTTCATAAGTCAATTCCTTATTTGGTAAAGCCTGAAGAAATAGTACCTGGTATTCCTAATTACTATACTTCTACTTTCAATGGACATAGCGTTCTGGTTAAAACCCGTGAAGGTCGTCCAATTAAGATTGAAGGAAATCCAAATTGTATTCTGAGCAAAGGAAGTCTGGATGCAAAAGGACAAGCTTCAGTGCTTGATCTTTATGATGTTTCCAAGCTGAAAAATCCTGTTCTGAATGATTCTGAATCAAGCTGGGCAAAAATTGATGAGTACGTAAAAGCTGAGCTTGCTAAGATCAAAGCAGGTGGCAAGAAAATTCGTATCGTATCTAATACAGTTAATAGTCCTTCGACTAAAGCAGCTATTGCCGACTTTACAGCTCAATATCCAAATACAAAACACATTCAGGTTGATGCGGTTTCTTATACCGGTATCATCAAAGCAAATGAAAACAGTTTTGGTAAGGCAGTTCTTCCAAAATACCGTTTTGACAGAGCAGACCTTATTGTAAGTTTTGGAGCTGATTTTCTGGGTACCTGGATCTCTCCTGTAGAGTTTAGTCGCCAGTATACTTCAAAAAGAAATAACACTGCCCTTCAGGGCAAAAAAATGTCTCGTCATATTCAGTTCGAGACAGGAATGAGTTTAACAGGTACCAATGCTGATGCGCGTCTTCCATTAAAGCCATCAGAAGAAGGTATTGCCCTGTTGAATTTATATGCTGCTTTAGGCGGTGCGGTAACAGGAACTAAACCTCTTGCAAATAATCCGAATGCAGAAAAGGCAATTGCATTAGCTGCTAAAGAATTAGCTGCTGCAAAAGGAAGAGCGCTTGTAATCAGCGGTTCAAATGATGTTTCTACCCAAATCGTTGTAAATGCGATCAATTCAATCCTGGGAAGTTACGGTACCACTATTGATCTTGATAATCCATCATACCAGTACGCGGGAAATGATGCTGAATTCGCTGAGTTCGTTAATGAAATGAACCGTTCTGAAGTGGATGCGGTTTTCTTCCTTAATTCAAATCCAGCATACGAATTCAATGATGCCAAAGCATTTACAGATGCTCTTGCAAAAGTAAAACTGCGTATTTCTTTTGCTGACCGCAAAGATGAAACAGCCTCATTATGTCAGGTTATTGCTCCAAATCATCATTATCTTGAGTCATGGGGCGATTCAAATCCTGTAGAAGGATATTATACTATTGTTCAGCCTGCCATCAACCCTGTAAATAATTCACGTAATGCTGAGCAAGGCCTCTTAATCTGGTCTGAAGGCGCTGTTACAGATTATTATCAGTATATCCAGAATAACTGGGCAAAAACAGTTCTTGCTCAATCAGGTACAAGCTGGAAAGAATTATTGCAAAAAGGTTCGGTTAGTCTTCCTGAAAGATCTGCTGGTACTTATACTTTCTCCCGTGAACTTGATTCAGTAGTTCAAACTATTCTGGCAGAAAGTACTTCACTTGCCAAGGCTGGTGATAATGCAGTAGAATTACATATTTATCAGAATGTTTCAATTGGTGACGGTAAGTCGGCCAATAACCCATGGTTGCAGGAGTTACCAGATCCGGTTTCAAAAGTAACCTGGGATAACTATGCTGCTATCAACGCAAAGTTTGCTGAGAAATTAGGTATTGGAGAAACTGATCTTGTAGAGATCAAAACTGATAAATACACCATCACTTTACCGGTACTTATCCAGCCTGGTCAGGCATATGGAACTGTTTCGGTTGCTTTGGGTTATGGCAGAACTAAAGCCGGAAAGGCAGGATCTGAAGTTGGTAAGAATGCTTATCCATTCCTAAGATTGGTTAATGCAACTTTCCACACAGCAACGGCTGCGAGTCTTTCTAAAGCTTCAGGTACTTATGAGCTTGCTCAAACACAAACACATCATTCAATTGAAGGTAGAAATATCGTTCGCGAGACTACTCTGAAGGATTACTTAAAAGATCCTAACTCCGGAACAGGTCATGCTCACGTAAATCACTACGATCTATGGAATGAGTATGAGCAGCCAGGACATGCCTGGGTGATGGCAATTGACCTGAATGCCTGTACAGGTTGTGGGGCATGTATCGTAGCTTGTAATGCAGAAAATAATATTCCGGTTGTTGGACGTGATGAGGTTCGCCGTCGTCGTGAAATGCACTGGATTCGTATCGATCGTTACTATACCGTTAATGAAGGTGGAAATAAAGTAACTGAAGAGAAAGAAGTTGAGAAACTTGAGAACATTGATAACGTATCAGTTATACATCAGCCAATGATGTGTCAGCATTGTGATCATGCTCCTTGTGAAACTGTATGTCCGGTTTTAGCAACGGTACACTCTTCCGAAGGTTTGAACCAAATGGCTTATAACCGTTGTATCGGAACACGTTACTGTGCGAACAACTGTCCTTATAAAGTACGTCGTTTCAACTGGTTTAACTACTGGAATGATTCACGTTTCGATAATTACATGAACAATGAGTTTACACAGCTTGTGTTAAACCCTGATGTTACTTCCCGTTCAAGAGGGGTAATGGAGAAATGTTCAATGTGTGTTCAGCGTATTCAGGCAGGTAAGCTTCAGGCTAAATTAGAGAAGCGTACATTGAAAGATGGTGATATTAAAGTTGCCTGTCAGCAAACATGTCCAACCAATGCGATCATCTTTGGAGATGGAAATGATCCTGAATCTGAAGTTTCAAAAGCACTGAAGAGTGAGCGTACATACTATGTCCTGGAGGAGCTTAACGTGAAGCCGGGTGTAGGATATCAAACAAAAGTTAGAAATACTGTAGAGGTTTAATACAAGAAATAAAAAAGAATATGTCATCTCATCACGAGTCTATACTTAGAGAACCCTTAGTAACCGGTGAAAATATTACCTATTCAAAGGTCACCGAAGATATATTGGTTCCTGTAGAAAATAAGCCAAATAAAGCCTGGTGGATTGGTTTCATTGTTTCCGCCCTTGGTGCCGGACTTTGGGTATTCTCTGTTAGCTGGACCTTCTGGTTTGGTATTGGCGAATGGGGTTTGAATAAAACAGTTGGATGGGCCTGGGATATTACCGGTTTCGTTTGGTGGGTAGGTATTGGTCACGCCGGTACCCTGATCTCGGCTGTATTGCTCCTGTTCAGAC
>CAYJAM010000327.1:0-3694 GCA_964367725.1 uncultured Sphingobacterium sp.
TTCCCTATTCCCTATTCCCTATTTCCCATTCCCTATTTCCCACCCGATAGCTATCGGGTCCCTATTTCCCATTTCCTTCTCCCTACTCCTCAAATCAACCTATCCTTTATCACCAGTGTTCCGGCAATCTTATCATGCAGGCATTGCTGCCTCTTGTCAAAAAATCCCATCATATAACCCAATCCGACTGTAGCTGTACTGATAATTTTAGATAAATTTCTGATCATCGAGCGCCCGAAGGCAATGGGAGCCCCCTTTTCATCAGATACTTTAAGTCCCATTAATATTTTACCCCAGGTTCCCTGCCTTGCAGAGGACTCCATAATGGTACTATAAACAATCTTTGAAACGGGAATGATTGCCAGTCCGGCAACCGAAACAATGATACGCAATTGCTTCTCATCAATAAAAAGCACCACAGCAGTGGCAATAACGCAATAAATGGCAAAAATAATGAAGTAATCAATGATTACTGCAAGAAGGCGTACATCAAGGGAAGCGAAGTATTGGGGCTCCCGTACATGAGTTTTGATACCAAGGAACTCACATAATTCAGGAACATCATGCGCTTCTTTATAGTCATCCATATCCTCTGTTTTCACAAAGGTTCCGGGTTTAATCTTCAGCCCTTTTAACTGCTCAGGTGAATGAGGCCCGGTAGGTTTCCCGTTAACAACTACAATATAATCCTTCATCTCTTATATGGAAAAAACTGTCATCCTGAAATCTATTCAGGATGACAGTTAACGTTCCATCAAATATATTTAATACTTTTTAACTTCGAATGAAGATAAGCCGCCTTTCAAACTGATATTAATCTTATTTGCCGCAGTACCATAATTACTGGTTTCATAGGTTCCGTCTGCTTGTTTGATGAACCCAATAAAATCCTTGGAAGATAAACCACTATCAACATCAATCCGGCAGCCTGAACTATCAGGAACTTCTATCTCAACATTCGCCACTCCGGTTTCAACTTCAACTTCGGTCAATGGCAAACCAGAACCAAGCTTTGCCTCAAAGGAAGCTGCTCCCCCTTCAAATACCAGTCTTTTAACTTTGTAATTACTCAGGTCAAAAATTGCCTCGCCTGCCCCCATCTCAATTTTAATATCCCAAACAGGTGTATTGTTTAATTGAATAAGAGTCTTGTTGTTCTCCATTTTATCCAGGTTCCAGTTTTGCTTTCCATCGCGCATTCTGAAATTCAGAACTTCAACGGAGTCAATCACAGTCTTATTCAAGGTAAATTTTCCAAATCGCTGCTTTAAACTTGCTTCAAATAAATTGGAAGTAGTATCTGTAAGTCTGAAGCTGGTGGCCCCACCCTGAATATTCAAACGGGCGTTCGCAGAACCGTCATAAATTTCAGTAAATGTGGTGTTTGAAGCATCGGAACTGTACTCCTCATCACTATCATTTTCATGTTTGAAATTCATCCAACCTCTTCCTCTATCTGGTCGTGTGCCCTGATAGGCAATCAAACCAAGAGTAAGAATTGTGATGGCACCAATCATATAAGGTGCTGCAGATTTATTTCCAAACCTGCTTAGGAGCATATTCGCACCAATCAGGATAAATATTACCGGCCAGAATCTCCATACTGAACTCCAGTAAAACTCAATCTGATCAAAGTTTTCAAGAAGGAAAATACTTCCTATAAAGATGAGGATCAAACCCCAGACTATTTTTTCGGTTTTCATGGTAGCTTAGTTTTGCTTTTGGTCAGTATTTGTATTTAGATCTTCTGCAGAATCTGTAGATTCTGTTGTGCTTGTAGCAGGCTCAGTACCCGGGGCTGTACTTTGAGAAAAACCTTCAGTCTGAGTCCAGTCCTCTTTCCATGGTTCCTTTTTCTTTGAATTTGCGAGAGTATAAAGTCCCATTGCAATTAATATCAGTGGCCATAGGTTATGAAACTCCACCCAGTGAGGGATGAGGTCAAATTCATTCAGCAGGAAAAAAGATCCAAAGAATATAAAGATTGAACCGGCGATCAGGCGTCCATTACCATTGCCCTTTTTCTTTTGTGAAAAAGCAGGGTTTGAAATATTTACAGGCTCAGACACTTTATAGTCTACATTAAACTGACTGTAATCAGGCAGGTAAGGTCTTTTAGGCACGGCAATCCAAAGCACAATATATGCGAGAATACCTGAAGCTCCTGCCATTACAGCTACTACAAAAGCGATCCTGATCCAGGTTACATCTACGTCGAAGTATTCTGCGAGACCGGTACATACACCAGCAATCATTTTTTCCTGCTCGATGCGTTGAAGTTTCTTTTCCATTTCTTTAGTTTATTAGTTCAGTTTTTTAATGTCAATTTTTCTTTTTCCTTTAATTGATAGATCAAAACTAAGCCTTGATTCCCGGGTTCTAAATACCAAATAGGTAGGTTAACTTAAGTTCTCGGTAAAGCACATTAAATTATCGGTAAATGAAGACAAAAAATAATAAGATTAAACCTTACCATAAAGTGGCCTGATTATAATTTCGTCAATATTTGCTCCTGAACTCATTTGAAGACAGTTAATAATTGATTTTGCGATATCCTGAGATAAAATAAACCAATCAGATGGAAGGTCTGTCCCTGACCATGAATCAGTCAGAGTAGATCCAGGCAAAACTGCTGTTACCTTCACTCCTGCAGGTCTCAACTCTTCCCTCAAAGCCTTTGTAAGTCCGAGCAGTGCCGTTTTACTGATACTGTATGAACCGGCTCTTGTAACTGGCTCTAAACTTGCAATTGAACAGATATTTATGATGTGTCCCCTACCATGGTCTATCATTTTAGCCGCAAAGAACTTACTTAAAAAATGTGGAGCAAAAACGTTGACCTGCATTTGTCGCTGCAGACATCTTTCATCTTCATTCATGAGTTCTGATGGGATGTATAAGCCTGCATTATTGATCAGAACATCCACTTGACCAAAATTTCTTGCAGCAAATTCAGCGAAGCCACTCACATCCGAGCTATTTTCCATATCAGCACGCATCCCAAAAAAGAGGAGATGGGGATAACCCTTCCTGAGTTCATCAAGAAAGGCTTCTACCTGATTTTCATCTCTGGCACAAAATGTGATATTATAATTATTAGCCGCGAGTTCCATAACAATGGCCCTGCCCATTCCCTTTGTTGCACCGGTTACAATTGCATTCATGGATTAAAATTAACAAAATCAATGATGGAGGAGTATTTAATTTAAGGCATAATCACATTTGATTACCTTTGATTAATTATACTTCTGTTTACGTCAGTGATAATTTTATATTAATATTGTATAATCAGTAAAACAAACAATTTTCAAATGATATTTCACCCCCTAGGTAAATATATATTATTGTTAAAAGCAGTTTTCCGCCGACCGGAAAAATGGAATATTTACCGGAAGGAAATTTTCCACGAAATGGTATCTATTGGTGTTGGCTCTTTGGGCATCATCGCAATCATTTCTGTGTTTTTGGGCGCTGTGACAACCGTTCAGACTGCATTCCAGTTGGTAAGTGATTTTATTCCTAAATCTGTGATTGGTATGATCCTTCGGGATTCATCCATTCTGGAATTAAGTCCAACCATTTCTGCGGTAGTATTAGCTGGTAAAGTTGGATCGAGTGTTGCTTCGCAAATCGGGACGATGCGCGTAACCGAGCAGATCGATGCACTTGAAATCATGGGAATAAATTCACCCGG
>CAYJAM010000328.1:0-3688 GCA_964367725.1 uncultured Sphingobacterium sp.
TGATATGAGCCGTCTTAAGATTGATCAACTTCTGGATCAATTGAAAGAATACGAAGACAGAACCAGATACAGGGCCAGAATTCAACTGACGGAGTTTCCGAAGCAGGAAGTTTTAACTGCCATAGCACAATGGCTTAGTCAACTGAGCAAGGCTGACAAGAATTATGAGCAATACCAGTTGGAAGCTTTATGGATGTACCAGAGATTACATCAGACAAACGAAGTTCTATTAAATAATTTATTAAAAGCTAAAGATGCCAACATCAGGGCTGCTGCGACCCGGGTTTTATTTTACTGGAGGGATGATTTGAAGAACTCCCAGGCAAGGTTAATAGCAATGTCTAAGGACTCCTCTCCAAGAGTCCGCCTGGAAGCAATTGTTTCCCTTAGTCATTTCAGGAATGAGGATAGTATGATGGCTTTACTTTCTGCTTCAGAAATGCCAATGGATGACTATATCGTTTATGCCTTAAAGGAGAGTTTTAAGCATTTGCAGCCCATTTGGATCGCTAAGTTTAAGAGTGATAAAAGCTTTCTGGCAAATGAACCCGAGAAGGCAAAATTACTGCTTCAGCCACTTTCCTCTGCAGAAGTATTAACTATGCCCGGTTACTTTAAGAAGGATCCTGATGCGGCGATTTATACCAGAAAACCCTTGTCAGATAAATTTTATGATGATTTTGGGGATGTTAAAGCAATTTCGGATTTCAGGAAAACATTAATTACCGAAGCTGATGCAAAAGTGTCAGAAGGAAAGGATATTAAGGGAAGAACAGTAATTCAATTATCAACAATAAGCGGAAAAATGGCCTATGATAAGCTTGTAATTAGTATTAAAGCAGGCAGTATGGTCTCCCTGATTTTTAAGAATCCTGATGAAATGCCTCATAATGTTGTAGTCATAAAACCCGGCTCAACTGAGATCGTTGGAAAAGCTGCAGATTCAATGGCAAGCAGGAAGGATGCTTACGAAAAGAATTTTGTTCCTGCTATTCCGGAGATACTTTATTCAACTCCATTGGTAGCAACCGGCGGTACCTTCAGACTTGATTTTAAAGCCCCGGTCAAACCAGGAGAATATCCGTTTATCTGTACTTTTCCCGGGCATTGGAAGATCATGAAAGGGGTGATTAGGGTAAATTAGGGCTGGAGAGAATGAGGTAGGAGGTAGGAGGTAGGAGGTATGAGGTATGAGCTTTAAGGTGTAGGGATATATTATTTTTGAGAGTCAAGCTTTTAAACAATGCACTCCAGATTTGAAATGTGGATCTAATGGTGGGTTTGGGCAGCTATTGCTTTTGGCTTTCAGCTTTAAACTTTCAGCTTTTAGCTTTATGCTTTTGGCTTTTAGCTTAAAACTCGCCTCTTCGATTGAATTTTTCCTTTATATTTTGGTTGAAAGCTTTCCGGCTATTATCAATATTTTCTAAAATTTCATCCATAGTATGTCCGGCTGCATCACGTGCTGCAGGAATTATGGTATTACATTCATTGGCATCCATAAAACGAGCAGCTTCCAGTAAGTTACGCTGTTCCTCAGGTGCAATCACTATAAAGCCATGTTTATCCGCATGAATCAGATCACCTGATTTGACTTTTCTTCCGAACACCTCTACTTCACAATTCCACCTGACGCAGCTCACATAAGCATGCCCAACGCAAAGCCTTTTTGCCAAAGCTTTAAATCCTGCATTCGTCATTTCATCCAGATCGCGGACGGCACCATCGGTGATGGTCCCGATACAGCCAAGTGCTTTATGAACATTACTGTTCACTTCACCCCAAAAGGACCCAAGAATCTGTGGTTTATCTAAATCCTGTACAATAACAATTTTGGGCCCGGGAGTATTAGCAACATAACGGAGATATTCCAAATAAGCATTTGGATTGGAAATCTTATGTTGGGGATTACTTGGTTCAATGACTAATGTGACAGCATATCCCACCATTGGCCCCATCTGAGGCATAAAATCATGGGTTTCTTCAAGATTGAATGCGTCCTTTGCAGGATTTTGTTTTGTAATCTGTTCCCATCCATTATAAATTGTGGGTGTATTCCAGCGTTTGAGCTGGATAAGATCGCTATGAGCCAACCCATAGCTATCGGTTGGCCGTTTTTTGTAGTCCTTCATAATTCAAGCTAAACTATTGATTGCAATATAATTATTCAGGATCGCTTTTAGCTTTGAAGATATTCTGTTTTTTGTGTGATAAATTTTTGTTTCCAGAACCGTTTTGGGATATGCTTCCATACCACTTAATTGAATAATGTTATTGTTACAATTGACTTTCATGGTAATTATTTCCTCCATTTGTTAAATTAAATCCGGGTTAAATGCCCATTTGATTTCATTTGGACTTCTATTGAGAAGATTTAATCCTCAATGATAAAGTTTGGAAATTGTTAAAACTGAATTCAGAATACAGCCTATTCAATTGTAGCCCTGATATCATCAGGGTATTTTTCTATATTTCAAGAATTAAACAAACACATAATGAGAACAAAACTACTTCTATTTACAGTCCTGGTAATTTTCGGCATCAGGGCTAATGCTCAACCAGCAGGAACACCATCAGGAAAGCCTTATGCTTATATCATTAAAGGCGGGCATGTTATTGACCCGAAGAATAATATCAATGAGGTCATGGACATCGCATTCACGGCCGGCAGAAGGGCAATGGCAGCTCGTCCGGCAATGGCGGAGCGACCAGCAGCGAATGGACGTCCGGCACGTCCGGCAATACCTGCACGTCCTGCGGTTCCGGCCTCTGAAGGAAAAATTGCAATGATTGCTAAGAGTATCAATCCGGACCTTGCCGACAAGATTATTGACGCTAAAGGTTTATATGTAACTCCGGGTTTAATTGATATCCATGTTCATTTCTTTTGGGGACATGATGGAAGTTATCTGAAAAATGCGCCTACTGCCTTGCCTGCTGATGGTTTTACTTTCCGTACAGGAGTAACAACGGTTGTTGATGCGGGTTGCACTGGCTGGAGAGATTTTGAGCTCTATAAAAAGCGTACAATTGATGCTTCCCAAACCCGTGTTCTGGCTATGCTGAACATTGTCGGCACAGGAATGGATGGAGCAGGAGAAAACAATATTGATGAAATGGATCCGCAGAAAACAGCCGAAATGGCCAGGAAATATCCAAAGGATATCGTTGGGGTTAAACTGGCGCATTTCTCAGGACGTACCTGGGTTCCTACAGACCGTGCGCTTGAGGCAGGCAGACTTGCAAATATTCCGATTATGGTAGATTTTGGTTCTGCAGATCCATTTTTACCTTTGGATTCACTATTTAATGTGAAATTTCGCAAAGGTGATATTTATACTCATGCTTTTGGTGGTAACGGATCAAATGATCCTAATGGAAGGGAATCTATTGTTGACATGAACGGTAAAGTGAAGCCTTTTGTTTACAAAGCAAGAGAAAGAGGAGTGATCTTTGATGTTGGCTTTGGTGGAGCAAGTTATCTTTATAATCAGGGTGTTCCGGCCGTTAAAGCAGGATTCTATCCAAATACCATCAGTACAGATTTGCATACCGGAAGTATGAATGGCCCGATGAAAAGTATGGAAAACATCATGGGATTATTTATGGCTACCGGAATGCCACTAAAAGATGTTATTGCTGCAAGTACCTGGCATCCGGCCCAGGCAATAAAGCGTGAAGAACTTGG
>CAYJAM010000329.1:0-3683 GCA_964367725.1 uncultured Sphingobacterium sp.
TACAAAGACACCAATGGTGATAGTAAAGCTGATTCGAAAGAAATTCTTCTGAGTGGTTTTGATGACCATGATACACACCATGCACATCACGCCTATACCACTGACCCATCAGGTGCGATCTACATGGGTGAGGGTGTCTTTTTACATACCAATGTGGAAACCTCTTACGGTCCGGTACGTGCTACTAATGGCGGTTTTTACAGATATAATCCTGCGAGACACCATCTTGAGCGAACTGCTCAACTCTCCATACCAAATCCCTGGGGTATAGCATTTGACGAATGGGGCCAAAATTTCTTTGCCGAAACATCAGGCCCTGATGTTCTTTGGATGATGCCGGGTTCTATCAAACCGAGATACGGTGTCGCCACACACAAATCAACCAATCTGATTGAAGATAAGCACAGGGTACGACCTACCTCCGGACTTGAATTTATTTCAAGCCGCCATTTTCCGGATGAAGTCCAGGGAGATATGCTCATCAACAATACTATTGGATTCCTTGGAACCAAGGAACATATCATGCAGGAAAAAGGTACAGGCTATGCAACAAAACATCGGCAGGATTTACTGGTATCAGAGGATAGAAATTTCCGTCCGGTGGATATGGAATTTGCACCGGATGGCTCCCTATACATTGTTGACTGGCATAATGTGCTGATTGGCCATATGCAGCACAATGTACGTGACCCATTGCGCGACCATTCCCATGGACGTATTTACCGCATCACCTATCCTTCCAGACCATTGGTAAAACCTGCTAAGATAGATGGGGCAAGCATTGAACAACTGCTTAATAATCTGAAGTTACCAGAATACCGTACCCGATACCGTACCCGCAGGGAACTTCGGGGACGTCCGGTTAATCAGGTTCTTGCCCAAATCACAAGCTGGACTGCCAAACTTGATAAAAAAGACCCTAACTATGAACATCATTTACTCGAAGCCTTATGGGTAAGCTGGGGAATGGATAAAGTTGACCAGAAACTACTTCGTCAGGTGCTTCAGTCAAAAGACTACCGGGCACGTGCGGCGGCTGTACGCGTTTTGAGATATACCGGGCATCAGGTTGCTGATCAGACGAACCTATTGATGCAGGCAGCAGCTGATGTGCATGGACGTGTACGGCTTGAAGCAATTGTAACCGCTTCCTGGCTGGGAAAAGAAAAAGGCTTACCAATTGTTATGGAAGCTGGTAAAAAACCACTTGACGAATGGATGGTTCCGGCCTATGAAACAGCCATTGCCCATCTCAATGGATATGAACGTGTAGTTAAGAAGGAAGATCCAATTTTAACCGATCTTAAAGGAGCTGAACGCGATCTGTTTGTTAAAGGAAAAGCAATTTATGCCCGTGATGGCTTTTGCAATACTTGTCACCAGAGTGATGGGAAAGGGCTTGGAAGCTCAGGATTCCCACCACTTGCAGGCACAAAATGGGTAACCGGTAATGAAGAAAGATTAATAAAACTCGTACTGAAGGGACTTTATGGTCCAATAGAAGTACTTGATAAAAAATATCCGGGACAGGTACCAATGACACCTTTTGCAGGAATGCTGAACGATGAGGAAGTTGCAGCAGTATTGACCTATGTTCGGAATTCATTTGGCAACAAGGCTTCTGCAATTTCTCCTGAAAAAGTAAAATCGACTCGAGCCGCAGTAAAAGATAAAACAGGGTTTTACTCACCTGAAGAATTGTTAAATCAACATCCATTAGAGAAATAAACCTATTCAGAAGATCTATAAAATGAACAAGCAAAAAAACAGGATGTTATTGATCATTCTGATCACTTTTATTCATTCCAGCATTTCATTTGCTCAAAATAACCCGCAATGGGTTGTATATCAGGGAAATGAAGGCCCAGGAAAAGGGAAACATATAGTATTTGTAAGTGGCGATGAAGAATACCGTTCGGAGGAAGGCTTACCAATGATGGCAAAAATTCTGGCTGAACGGCATGGCTTCAAATGTACTGTTCTCTTTTCTTTGGACCCAAAGACTAATAATATTGATCCCGACAATCAGACCAATATACCCGGACTGGAACACTTGAAGACAGCTGATCTGATGGTTATGTTATTACGCTTCAGGGAATTGCCTGATGAACAAATGAAACATATTATCGATTACACTAATGCCGGGAAACCAATTGTAGCCTTACGGACTTCAACACATGCATTCAGCTATTCGCGCAATAAACAAAACCCCTATGCCAAATACAGCTACAACAGCAAGGTAAAGGGCTGGGAAGGTGGTTATGGCAAGCAGGTACTTGGTGAGACCTGGATCAATCATCATGGTGTACATGCTAAGGAAGGTACCCGGGCATTGATCAATGGTCTTGTGAAAGATCATTCAATTTTGCGCGGAGTAAAGGATATCTGGACACCAACTGATGTTTACGGCATTCTGGGTCTTCCAAATGATGCTCAGGTTTTGATTTTCGGACAAACTACTTTGGGAATGACGTCTGCAGCACCTTTAAGTTATGAAAAGTCGGTTATGCCCGTAGCGTGGATCAGGAACTACAGCTCAGCAAGTGGTAAAAAGGCAAAGATATTTACTACAACAATGGGTTCTTCAGTAGATCTGATGAGTGAAGATCTTCGCAGGTTGATCGTTAATGCTTGTTATTGGGGCATAGGTATGGAAAACCAAATTCCTGCACAAAATAATGTTCAGGTAGTTGGTGAGTACAATCCAACCATGTTTGGTTTTGGTAAATATCAGCGGGGACTAAGCCCTTCAACTTTTGAATGGAAGAAATAATTCAGAATGGTATTTACTGATCAGGACTCGATCACTACGCCCATTGCACAGAATTTTTCAATGCGTTCATTGATTACTTCGTCGATATCCCGCTTAAGCAAGTCGTTAAGGTCTTTTGTGATCCTGTCCTGAATGGTTTTAGCCATTTCTTCAGGGTTATGATGGGCACCTCCCAGTGGCTCTTTAATGATTCCATCGATCAGTTTATTCTTATACATGTCGTCTGCCGTCAGCTTCAGACAGTCGGCCGCTTTTTCTTTAAAATCCCAGCTTCTCCATAATATCGATGAACATGATTCAGGCGATATAACTGAGTACCAGGTATGCTCGAGCATATAAACGCGATCGCCAATACCAATACCCAATGCTCCACCTGAAGCTCCCTCACCAACTATAAAACATAAGATAGGCACTTTCAAAACCGACATTTCAAGCAGATTGCGGGCAATTGCTTCACCCTGACCACGCTCTTCTGCCTCCAGCCCGGGATAAGCCCCCGGTGTATCAATAAAGGTAATTACTGGTTTATTGAACTTCTCGGCTAGTTTCATTAGTCTGAGCGCTTTCCGATACCCTTCAGGGTTAGCCATACCAAAATTACGGTATTGACGCATTTTGGTATTCACACCTTTCTGATGACCAATGATCATTACCGTTTGACCACCAATACTCGCAAATCCTCCAACAATGGCCTTGTCATCCTTTACCGTCCGGTCACCATGCATTTCAATGAAATCATCACAGATCATCTCAATATAAGACAAGGTATAAGGCCTTTCAGGATGCCTTGATATCTGCACATTTTGCCACCCGCTAAGATTCGAGTAGATCTGATGTCTGGCTGCATCAATCTTAAGTTCGAGCTCAGCCAGTGTAGCAGACATGTCTACCTTGGTTTTCTCAGCTACCT
>CAYJAM010000330.1:0-3681 GCA_964367725.1 uncultured Sphingobacterium sp.
CTACAGGCACAGAAATATATGTCATTGGAGGCTATGTAAGGGATATTTTCCTGAACCGGCCATCAAAAGACATTGATATTGTGGTCATCGGCAATGGTATAAAATTCGCCGAAGCCGCCGGAAAACTATTGGAAACCAAAGTTTCAGTGTTCAAGAATTTTGGCACTGCAATGCTCCGTTATGGAGATCTGGAAATCGAATTTGTAGGTGCAAGGAAGGAATCTTATCGCCTCGAATCCCGGAAGCCGATTGTTGAGAATGGTACACTGGAAGATGATCAGAAACGACGCGACTTCAGTATTAATGCGATGGCATTGGGGTTAAATACCAGCAACTTTGGCATATTATTAGACCCATTTGAAGGTGTTAAAGATCTGGGAAACAAGATGATTCGTACACCTTTGGACCCGGTTGAGACCTTTTCAGACGATCCTTTAAGGATGATGCGGGCCATACGTTTCGCCACACAGCTTGATTTTACAATTAGTGAAAATGCTGTTGAAGCTATCAAAAAGAATTCAGAACGAATTAAGATAGTATCGGCCGAGCGGATTACGGATGAGTTAAACCGGATCATTCTGGCCAAGAAGCCTTCCATCGGTTTTATTTATTTATTCGATACAGGCTTACTGAATCACATTTTTCCGCAAATGGCTGATCTTCATGGTGTTGAAGTCATTGCAGGAAAAGGGCATAAAGACAATTTTTACCATACCTTACAGGTTTTAGACAACCTGGCCGAAAATACCGAAGATCTGTGGCTGAGATGGGCAGCGATTCTGCATGATATTGCCAAGCCTGCTACCAAACGTTTTGAGCCAGGTCACGGCTGGACATTTCACGGACATGAGGACAGAGGTGCCCGAATGGTTCCCAAAATTTTTGCCCAGCTTAAATTACCACTTAATGAAAAGATGAAACTGGTACAAAAATTGGTGCAACTTCATCTCCGTCCAATTGTACTGGCACAGGATGTGGTTACGGATTCAGCAGTAAGACGTTTATTATTTGAAGCTGGAGAAGAGATTGATAGCTTGATGTTACTCTGCAATGCCGACGTAACCACCAAAAATGAATATAAAATAAAAAAATACCGCAGTAACTTCGATCTGGTAAAACAAAAACTTAAAGATGTTGAGCAAAGCGACCAGCTCAGAAACTGGCAACCTCCGGTTAGCGGCGAAGATATTATGCAGGCTTTCAATATTAGTGCAGGCAGGGATGTTGGAATCATTAAAACACAGATCCGCGAAGCAATTCTGGAGGGGGAAATAAAAAACTCTAAGGAAGAAGCTTATGAATATATGCTGGAAAAAGGAAAGGCAATGGGACTTATCCCTGTTAAAATAAAACCATAATTTTCTTAAATAGCTGAATAAAAATCTTTAAGCACACAATCAAATAGTATTTTTGTAAATAATAAAACAAGAACATGGCAATATATAGATTCAGGGTTTCTTTTGAGGATTATGATGATATCGAACGCGATATTGACATTAAATCAAATCAAACATTTGAAGACCTTCACCGGGCTATCCACCAGTCGACGGGATATCAGGTTGAGGCCTCTTCCTCCTTTTATGTAAGCAACGATCAGTGGATAAAGAATGAAGAAATTGCCTTTTTACCTAACCAGAGAAAGGTTAATAATGGGGTAGCTTTAATGGGTAATTCAAAACTCAGTAGTTTTATAGATGACCCGCACCAAAAATTTTATTATACCTATAATTTCGACCGGCCTTTCGACTTTCATGTTGAGCTGGTTAAAATACTTCTGAATGATGAGCCGGGAAAAACATACCCATGTGTTGCCCGTAGCCTTGGCGAAGCTCCAAAAATTACGGGCATTGGAATTATTCCTACTGCAGCAGCAACGGAGGTATCCGAAGAGTTTGATTTTCTGAATGAACTTGATTTCCAGCCTGAAGATGCTGAAGATCTGGAGCAAATGAGTGATATGGGAATCAATACCGGGGAGGAAGCTGTAGATGAGGAAGAAGAGGAAAAAGATGAGTTTATGGATGAATTCTCTGATAATGAAGGTTATGATGCTGATGATCTTCAAAAAGATGAATATTAATCAGTAATCAGTCTTAAACCGGAACCTGTATGAGCAAAACACTGATCGTCATTGCAGGTCCAACAGCAGCAGGGAAAACCGCACTGGCTATTCAGATAGCGAAACATTTCAAGACTGAGATCATATCAGCCGATTCCAGACAGTTCTACCGGGAAATGAGTATTGGTACCGCCAAACCATCAAAAGAAGAACTGGAAGCAGTCAGACATCATTTAATTGATAGCCATTCCATACATGACTCCTTCAGTGTTGGCGATTTTGAAAAAGAGGTAATCAATCTTCTAAATAAACTATTCAAATCCCATGATCAGGTAGTCCTCGTAGGAGGTTCCGGATTATTCATCAATGCAATATGCAATGGTTTCGACGAACTGCCAGTCGCAGCAATAGAAACCAGAAACAAATTGAATCAGCTCCTTTCAGAGAAAGGAATTGAATATCTGCAGGAGAAATTAAAAAATATTGATCCTGTGTATTATTCGGAAGTTGATATCAAGAATCCTCAACGTCTGATACGCGCACTTGAAGTATTCGAAAGTACCGGGAAAACATTTTCTTCTTTTCGAACCAAAATCCCGAAAAAGAGAAACTTCAACATCATTAAACTGGCACTTAGCCCAAATCGCGAAAAATTATACGAACAAATCAACCAAAGAGTAAATCAGATGGTTGAAAATGGATTGTTTGAGGAAGTAGAAGGCCTTAAGGAATGCAGGCATCTGAATGCCCTCAATACGGTTGGCTATTCAGAAATTTTTGATTATTTCGATGGAAAACACACCAAACAGGAAGCTATAGATAAAATCAAACAAAATACCCGAAGGTTTGCAAAAAGGCAACTTACCTGGTTCAACAAATCAAAGGATATAAAATGGTTTAATCCGCTTGAACTTAATGCTGTTTTGGATTTCCTTGATGTTGCGACGTCCGCTCACTTGAACGGGGACCAAAGAAATTAAAGAACAGGAACAGAAAAGCCATCGTACTTAAAATCTGGAGCATCACCAGGATCTTTCCATTTTCATTTACAGGATGGAAATCACCATAACCTATCGTAACACCGGTAATGAAGCTGAAATAAAGTGCATCTATCCAGCCAAGTAGTGGCTGGTTTAAATAATCGCCAGCAGAATAAATAACTCCAAAAGAAGCGATTACCTCAATAAAATTGAAAAAAAGAAGAATAATTGAGCGGTTAGCCATTTTACTATGGTCATGCTCAGGGAGAAATATTTTATGGAAAATGTGAAGAAAAGTCTCTATCAGCAGATAAATATTAAATATGTAAAGCCCCAAATGATTCCACATGCTGAAATAAAGCATGAAGAAAGGAACCAATGTTTTAAAAATCACATAAAATTCGCCTATTAGTTTTCTTTTGTAAAGTGATGAACCCTGGGTCAGGTATTCAATGTAAATACCAGGAAAAAATATTTTTGACCCTACCAGAAATAACCTGAGTATTCGTTCAATACCAAAATCAGGGTAATGAATGCTATCCCATACATCCTGAATTTTTGAAAAATGATGTGTATGTTCAGGAGTTTTGGGTTTCCCAGAATTCTGATTGCCAAAAACGAGCTTATTTAAACGCGCTCTCA
>CAYJAM010000331.1:0-3678 GCA_964367725.1 uncultured Sphingobacterium sp.
GAGGGATTGCATGATACTGTGAGGGTCGAACTCCGTTCGAGGCTTGTTATACCCTAATATATCGGAATCAGGTCGGTATAAGGTTTGCATGAAATTCTTTGTAAGGAATATTGATTTGAAGTAAATTCTAATTGAGTAAAAAATAAGATCATGTATAGAAAATCTTCAATGAACCAAAATTGAACTGTCAACTGTCAATTATCAATTGTCAACTTTTCTTTACCGCTTCTTTAAAGTAAAATCCCGAAAGCCCTGAAAACCCGGATGCAAGTCCGCCGATTATCCCACTTAGTAGCAAAACAATTATCCAGTTAAATGAAGTATCCGGCAGATTAAGCATGCTTCCCACTCGGTTAGCAAGGATATTTTCATTCGGGAGAGTATGAATCAATCCCATGCCGATCCATAAGAGGAATATGGCCAGAAATGCCGAACCGAAGGCTTGTTTACCCGACCTGGCCATCCAGAATGAAAGACCAAAAGCAATTGGGGCAATGATCCACCAGGGTAGAAAAAATTGTAAGATCAGAGAAACTATGGCGATGATAAGTATTAACATAATTTTTTATTTAAGATTTTTAGCCGGTTTATTTTTTACTGAGTTTCCAGGAAGAAATGATACGCTTTGACCGCTCATTTTTCGCCTTAAGGTAAACCAGTTCATTAAGTTTACCATCCGACCATGTATCGATCATATCATCATAATAATGACTGCCCGGATTTCCTGACTCACCTCCGGGGAATACTCCATATGCTTTTACATCATTGCCAAGTGCAACGATCATTCGCCATGAAGGTCCATTGCTTTCACTTGTTGCATTAACAGATGTTTTTGATCCTCCATTATATAGGAACTTCGAACCAAATCCTGCCACTTTGGCCAGATGTGGAACATGTGTCTTTTTCAAATTAGCCCATGCCCAGTCGTTGTCTAAAGGACCGAATTTTCTTTGAAGACTGTCAATAGCAAATTTAAAGGAGGCGTTGACCAGGTCAGCACGTGTTTCTTTTTTTGCAGTTTTAACATTATCCCACCATACTGCCTCAGGCTCTTTTAGAAGGAGCTCTACATTTCTGTCGCGGGAAGGATATCGCATTGGTGTTTTCGGATCTCCAAAATCATCCTGCCATATTTGAATTCCTAAATTCTTATGCCAAAGTTCAAAGATGCTTGCCCCGATTTCATCAGCGTCAAAAAATTTATTCCATTTGCTGACAATATTGAATCCTTCTCGTTCACTGGCATTCAGTTTCTCCGAATCAACCAGACCGACCAGGGTTGAAAGAATGTTTTCAGCAAGAATACTGTAATTATCATTCTGTAGATTTTGGAGGCTATCAACATTTGCCTGGGTCATTACCGAAAGCCTTTTATTGATGCGGTGTGAACGTTCATAACCCGAATATTCCCAGTTAAGGTAATAAGGGTAGCTCTGGTCTGAAGGAAACTGATTTGCCGAACTTACAAAATTCCGTTCTGGGTTCTTAACAGTTGGGTTATGTTCTGCCGGAATCCTGTCTTTCCAGTCGTTTGCAGGATCTGTTCCATCCATTAAAAATTTGCCCTGTCCTTTCCATTTCAATGGGAAATAGCCATTGGGTGTGATCGCAATATCATTTTCAACACTGGCAAATACAAAGTTCTGTGCAGGAGCAGAAAAATAAGTTAGCGCTTTACGATAATCGTCATAATTCTTTGCCTTGTTAAGCGATATGAATGTTCTGACATCATTTGAGCCAATATGGGCAACCCATTTTAAGGCATGACCGGTTGGTATATTATTGATCTTAGAAAAATTATCAGGTCTTTGTTCGCTGGTATAAACCACCGGGCCATGATGAGTGTACAAAACAGTATCCGTCAATATTTGACCATTGCTGATTTTTATGTTTTCAATCCGCTCCTTTACGGGATTCCATTTGTTATCGAACCAATATTCCTTTTTTGAAGCATCTTTAAACTTAACATTGTACCAGTCAAGAACATCAGCACCTACATTGGTTACCCCCCATGCTACATCCTTATTAAAACCGATGATAATCCCCGGCGAACCAGGTATGGAAACTCCGCAGGCATTCGTATTGGAAGAGGCTAGCTGAATCTGATACCAGATGGCAGGCAGGGTAAGGTCTAAATGAGGATCATTGGCAAGTAATGGATAGCCGCTGGCAGTTTTAGATCCTGAAAGGGCCCAGTTATTGCTTCCGATTCCCTCTTCCTTTTCTTTGGTTGTTATATTGACAGCAGTTTTATTTTCACCAATAGAAGGTATAGGTGGAATGTTTACTGGTTCAAAATCCCATTTGGTTCCAACTGGTATAATCGGATCCTCTCTGAATGGGTAATCCGGAAAAAGATTTTTTGTAATTTCCGGTCCATATTTCTGCAGTATATTATTCATATAGAATTCATTGGAACCTCCGGCAAGGGTCGCCGACATGAGTTTCAATAACAAGGCAGAATATAATGGTTTCCAATCTTCTGGTTCATAATTTAACAGCTTGAATTCAATTGGATAATCTGCAGGTTTTAAAGAATGAATATAGGCGTTTACACCTGCAGAATAGGCTTCCATAATACCCCTTATTTCAGGGTCCTTCATCACTACTTCCACCATATTTTCGGCTCCATAGCTCATTCCCATCCGACGTTGGTATCGATCCAGTTCAATTGCTTTCGGACCAACCACCTCAGAGAGTCTTCCGGCTGCAAATCGGGTCTGAAAATCCATTTGCCATAACCTGTCTTTTGCCGTGATATAACCCTGAGCAAAATAAAGGTCATGATCATTATCGGCGAAAATATGAGGTATCATCTGATCATCAAAGTGGATTTCAACCTGTCCGTTTAAGCCATCAATTGTCAAATCCCTTTCAGGGTCCTGCACTTTTTTTTCAGCATTGGCCCAAAAACCATTAAATGGATCAAGGAATCTGGCAAGTGGGGGAATATCCCCAAATTTATTGTTGAGGGCATAGATCAATGCAACAGCAAAAAGACCTGAAAGGAGTGCTTTAACTATTTTCATGAGATTTTTTAAAAGACTAAATATGTTAAAAATTAATAGTTAATTCAAAATATTGTTTGCTGTAAAGGAAATTAAAAAAAGTTCAAATCCTTTGATATTTGAGGATAGAGCCATTATTTTATTATGCAAGCATAAAAAAATATCAAATTCCTTTGTTTGAATTAAAATATTACAGTATTTTGTATGGTTAAAATGTATTTAACCAATATAAATCTGAGAATTATGAACAGAAACTTTACTCGTTTTGCCTGTTTTATAGTCTTGCTTACCATGACCGTATCTATGGCCTTTGCTCAAAGCATTACTATTTCAGGAACTGTTACCGACAAACAAACAAATGAAACCTTACCTGGGGTTTCCATCAATGTAAAAGGAAAATCCATTGGGACATCCACGAATGTGGATGGTAAGTTTACTTTCAGTACCTCTGAGAGTACCCCATTTACTATTGTGATTAGTTATCTTGGTTATAAATCAATTGAGCAGGAAGTAAGGGCTTCTGTTTCAGATTTGACATTTGCTTTAGAATCCCAGTCGATCCTTGGACAGGAGGTTGTAGTAGCAGCTTCACGTACCCCGGAGCGGATTTTGGAATCTCCGGTTTCAATTGAGCGATTCGGACAGGCTGCAATACGCGAAACTGCATCGC
>CAYJAM010000332.1:0-3661 GCA_964367725.1 uncultured Sphingobacterium sp.
TTGTGATTCTCAATTTTAAAAAGCCGGTTCAGATTGGGTCAACAATTTTAAATTCAATTGTAAATGTCAATTCATCGGTGTTTCCGCCAAGTCGTATTGAAGTTTATGGTGGGTCAGATCTTAATAATTTGAAGCTGTTGAATTCCATTGACCCTAAAATGCCTGCTCAAAAGGATCCTCAGCAATTTCTTAAATATGAACTTAAATTTAAACCTGCTTTGGTTTCCTATATAAAAATTATTGCAAAGCCAGTTAAAAAATTGCCTTCATGGCATCCTGCTAAGGGTAAACCAGCTTTAATTCTTTTTGATGAGATTCTTATTAATTAATTCAATTGATCAGGATTATTTAAACCGCAGGCTCTTATGACTCTATTTTATTCGTCAAGAATGAAATATTTAAATATTTTTTATTCTTAAACAGGAGAACCTTTTTATGAGATGCTTTTCTATTCCCGTTCTTAAACTCCTGTTAATCTGCTTTATAATTTGTTTGGGTAATGTAATTGGCTACGCTGTAAATGTTAGGGATTTCGGTGCGAAAGGGGATGGTAAAACAGATGATACAAAAGCAATTGCGGCGGCCATATCTGGCGCTAGTGATGGTCTGGTGGAATTTCCCAGGGGCACTTACAAAATAACTAAAACTATTGAAATAGATCTATCTATTCATGGCACTCTTGGTCTTTCTGGTCGCGGAGCAAGTGCTGGCATTATCATGGCAGGAGATGGTCCCGCTTTTCGTTTCATTGGTTCTCATGATAAAGGATCAGCCTTACCTGCATCAGTTAAACAGCTTACCTGGGATAAAGAGCGGATGCCATTGATCGATGCTCTTGAAATTATTGGGGATCATGTGAATGCGGATGGAATAGAGTTAAAAAATACCCTGATGCCTACCCTAAGGGCCCTGCTTATCAGAAACGTACGTAATGGGATACATCTGACCTCCCGAAACCGTAATGTTCTGATTGATGCCTGCCATGTCTATAATAATAGCGGTATCGGTATTTTTCTGGATCAGGTTAATATCCACCAGTTTATAATCAGTGATAGCCATATCAGTTATTGTAAAAAAGGAGGAATCAAAGTTCTTAACAGTGAAATTCGCAATTTTCAGATAACAGGAAATGATATAGAATATAATTGCGATCCTGATGGTCCGGCATCAGCGGATATTCTGGTTGATTGTACACAGGGCGGAAGTGTTCGCGAAGGAACAATATCAGGCAACACTATTCAGGCAATACCCAGTCCGGGGGGGGCAAATATTCGATTTTTAGGTTTAAGTAGTAACCCGGATAAGATTGGCTTATGGAGCATAAGCGGTAACCATATTAGTAATCAGGAGGTAAATGTTCATCTTGAAAATACCCGTGGAATTAATATCACTGGAAATACCTTTATTCGTGGGTACAATCGTCATTTACTGATCCATAATAGTCGTAATCTGATCATAAACGGGAATGTGTTTGATCATAATGAAGATTATTTCCCTACCCAGCCGCCTGCATATGGTGGTATTTTACTCAGTCGCGGGGAGAATATAATATTAAGTGATAACATTATTGATGGTTCAGGAAATGGGAGTGGGGAGGATGGAGCTGCAATCGAAGTGAAGCATAGCCGGGAAATAAGTATCAGTGCCTGTCAAGTTAAAAATCCTAATTTCAACGGAATTCAAATTGAAAGCAGCACAAATTCGCAGATATTGAATTGTATTATCAGCGAGAGTAAAAAAAATACTGGAATGCTGACTGGCATAAGCTTGAAGGGACTATGTGCCGGTTCTCTTGTAAAGGATAATAGTGTATCTAAGGGAAAAATTGCAGGAATTAGCAATATTGCAAAGGGTATACTTCTCAAAGATAATATTTCGATAGATTAAAATTTAACACCTAATTTCGGATGAACTTTAACATAAAGCTAATTTATTCATTACTTGTCCTGATTGCCGGTCTGCAGGCATGCAATACTGATCAGGAAAACAAAGCACCTGAAATTGTTGATATTGCTGCAAATCAAGATGTAGCACGGTATATGGAGGCCTTTAAGGGGCTTGGAGCCTTAACTGATTCTACCAAGCCTACACAGCCTCAAAAAGCGCTTAGTAATTTTCGTATCCCTGATGACCTCAGCATGGATCTGGTCTTATCAGAGCCTGATATAGTTCAGCCGGTTGAACTTAGCTTCGATCATCGTGGTCGTTTATGGGTAGTGCAATACCATCAATATCCATATCCACTTGGTCTTAAAGTAACGAGTGTCGACAATTTTTTACGGGTTCATTTTGATAAGGTACCGGTAGCTCCTCCTGGCGGACTTAAGGGAGCTGATAAAATCAGCATATTTGAAGACACTGATGGTAATGGAACCTATGATAAATCAACTGATGCGATAAAAGGACTTAATATTGCAACCAGTGTACTGACCGGCAGGGGAAAGATCTGGGTATTAAATCCACCTTACCTGCTTTCATACGATGATCCTAATGCAGACGGGATTCCTGATGAGGAACCGGAAGTTCATTTAAGTGGCTTTGGTCTGGAAGATACCCATGCTGTTGCCAATAGTTTGAGATGGGGCCCTGACGGATGGCTTTATGGTGCTCAGGGAAGTACTACAACCGCTAATATCAGTTCAGCAGTGTCAAAAAACATTGCCTTTTCGGGACAGGTTATCTGGAGATATAATATTGATACCAAAATTTTCGAAGTTTTTGCCGAAGGTGGAGGAAATACCTTTAATGTAGAATTCGACAGTAAAGGAAGACTATATTCAGGAAATAATGGATCAGATCGTG
The DNA here is from genome assembly GCA_964367725.1 of uncultured Sphingobacterium sp. Classification (GTDB taxonomy): domain Bacteria; phylum Bacteroidota; class Bacteroidia; order Sphingobacteriales; family Sphingobacteriaceae; genus Daejeonella. Next base: position 2,803 of record CAYJAM010000332.1, read on the forward strand.
GTCCTTATTATAAACAGGGTGGATATTATCCGAGAAGTCTGGGGAAACATGGTCCCTACACTAATCCTTATACCTTCGGTAATCTTGATAATATGGAGTTAATCGGTGAAAAAATCCGCTTTACCCATTCCCTGATAAGGTATGAGGGAGGCAGATTACCGGAAGCTTATGAGGGTAAGATGATTGCCATAAATCCACTTTTGAATTACGTTATACTAGACAGGTTTGAACCAAAAGGCTCTACCTTTAGAAATGTAGACGAAAGAAAGATTGTCGAAACTGACGATCATTGGTTCAGGCCGGTTAATATTAAAGCAGGCCCTGATGGAGCGGTATATATTGCTGATTGGTACGATAGCAGGTTGTCGCATGTCGATCCAAGAGACACCTGGCATAAAAGTTCGGGGAGGATTTACCGTCTTCGTGCCAAAGATTCTAAGCCTGCCTATCAAAATTTTGATCTGAGTAAATTATCAAATGCTCAGCTGATCAAACAGCTTGAGAACAGAAATAAATGGTTCCGCCAGCAGGCTTTATTGCAGTTTGCCAACCGGAAAGATAAGTCTATTGTACTCAGATTAACCGATATTTTAAAAACGGCCAAACCTGAGCTCGCACTTGAAGCCCTGTGGGCGATAAATGCGAGCGGAGGATTCAACGATGAACTGGCAGGTATTGCTCTGAGTAATCAGGATCAATATGTACGGGAATGGGCTGTACGTTTACTTGGAGACAGAAGAAAAGTCTCTCCAGCAATAGCTGCAAGGCTGGTAGCATTGTCAGCAAATGAAAGCAGTGTGATAGTAAGAAGTCAGCTTGCCGCTACAGCAAAAAGGTTATCGGGTTCTCTTGCTATTCC
>CAYJAM010000333.1:0-3655 GCA_964367725.1 uncultured Sphingobacterium sp.
AGACTATTTCGCATTACGCGAATTGCGAAATTGGCATGTTGATAAGCCACTAAATGTTAATAAATACCATATTTCAATAAAAATGCAGTTACTCGACGGAAAATTTGTTTCAGAGAAACTTAAAGAAAGAATCGCAATCGAGGCGACCGAAATTTTAAAGAATACAGGTCGTAAACCTCACCTTGTAGCCATACTCGTCGGGCATGATGGTGGTTCAGAAACTTATGTTGCCAGTAAAATAAAAAACTGTGAAAAGGTTGGTTTTAATTCAACCTTATATCGCTTTGAAAATACAATCACAGAAGATGAATTACTTCAAAAAATTGATGAGGTAAACAGAGATCCTGAAACAGATGGTATCCTGGTTCAGCTTCCTCTTCCAAAACATATCTCTGCTGATAAAGTCACTGAAAAAATATCTCCTGAAAAAGATGTGGACGGCTTCCATCCGGTAAACCTTGGCAGGATGCAGCGTAACCTTCCCTCCTTTTTACCGGCAACTCCTTATGGTATTCTTTTAATGCTTCAGGAATATGGAATCGATACTGCCGGTAAACATTGTGTGGTTGTTGGCAGAAGTAATATTGTAGGTTCACCGATGAGCATTTTAATGGCAAGGAATACTAATCCTGGAAATTGCACAGTTACCATCTGCCACAGTAAAACTCCTGATATAAAAAAATACAGTTTGGATGCTGACATACTGATCGTTGCAATTGGTAAGAAGAATTTCATTACAGCCGACATGGTAAAAGAAGGTGCCATTGTCATTGATGTGGGTATGAATCGCGAGAGTTCCTCAGAGACCAAATCAGGTTTCAAACTTTATGGCGATGTGGATTTTGAGAATGTAGCACCTAAATGTTCCTGGATTACTCCTGTTCCTGGAGGTGTGGGCTTGATGACCATTGTAGGTTTACTTAAAAACACCCTGGCTTCAGCAAAAAAAGAAATTTATTAAATTATACGTAATATAATTAAAAATCATACGTAATAAATATTATTTTTGTATAAAAGCAGAAAGGAGTTTATTATGAATGCTAAATTAACACTTAGCTTTAATGAAGAAGTCATCAATAAAGCAAAAAAGTATGCAGAAGAAAACGACATTAGTCTATCAAGGCTCATAGAATTTCTTTTAACAAAAGTTACTTCAACTGATTACCAATCCCTCGAAGAATACCCCATAGCTGATTGGGTAAATCTGATTGCTGAAGGCAAAGCTGAATATCAAACTAAACGAAGTAGAAAATCAGCTAAAAAGGAATTTTTCGATTCAAGAAAATGACTGTTTTTCTGGATGCCAATATTCTGGTTTCTGTATTGAATAAGGAATACCCAACTTTTACAAATTCAGCGAGAATATTGAGTCTGGCTGGTAACAAAAAATTCTGTTTACTGACTTCACCGATATGTCTGGCTATCGCTTATTATTTTGCAGAAAAAAAGCATAAGAGCAGCATTGCAAAGTCCAAAATAAAGATCCTATCAGAGCATATTAGTATTGCAGCAAATTCATGTGAAGCTGTTTTGAAATGTATAGCGAATCCTTCCATTCATGATTTTGAGGATGGACTTGACTATTATGCTGCCCTTGAAAATAAGTGCGACTGCATCATTACTGAAAATAAAACCGATTTCTATTTTTCTGAAATCGAAGTACTGAACAGTGAAGAATTCTGTAAAAAATATCTTTTCAAATAAGATTGGAAATTTACCAAAACTTCCACCAGGGATTTGAAATTCCGATATAAAGTCCGTCCTCTCTCAGCTCAAGCGGGTAGGTATCGATATAATTACCTTGCCCTGCGGCACCACGGCCTGTTTTAAGATCGAATTCATGCCTGTGGTAAGGACAAACCAATTTTCCGGCAGAGCACCAGCCATTACTAAGATCAGCACCAGCATGAGGGCATTTACTCTGTACGGCATAAAATTCATTTCCAGCCTTTATTATACACAGTTTTCTTCCCGATACCTGAACTGTTCTGATAAAATCTTCAGAAGCTGTAATGCTTTTGGGAAGTATATTAATCCAGTTCATATTAAAATTGAATTGTCAGCATTGTGTCTCTATATGTTTTGCACAAGGTTGATCCCTTAAACTTAAGTATATTTGCGCTCTAAATTACAAAATGGCACACCAGATTCCAGCAGACGGCACCTTATTACCATTAATGGAAGAGTTCTACACCATACAGGGTGAAGGATTTCATTCCGGAAAAGCAGCCTATTTTATTCGTTTAGGCGGTTGCGATGTGGGTTGTCACTGGTGCGATGTGAAGGAAAGCTGGGATGCAGAATTGCACCCATTAACCGATACGGATCAAATCGTAAAAAATGCCGAAAAATACCCGGGTAAAGCGGTAGTTGTCACTGGTGGAGAGCCTCTTATCTATAATCTGGATTATCTTACCTCAGAATTACAGAAAAAAGGAATTAAAACATTTATTGAAACATCAGGCGCCTATCCCCTTTCAGGTACCTGGGACTGGATTTGTCTTTCACCTAAAAAATTCAAAGCTCCGCGTCCGGATATCGCTCCTTTAGCCGGAGAATTAAAAGTAATCGTGTTTAATAAAAGTGATTTTAAATGGGCAGAGGAATATGCGGCTACAGTATCCGAAGGATGTAAACTATACCTGCAGCCTGAATGGTCAAAATCAGCAGAGGTGATCCCGCAAATCATTGATTATGTTATGCAGAACCCCAAATGGGAAATCTCACTGCAAACTCATAAATATCTTAATATTCCTTAATTCTTATTTCATTCCGATTACAGGTAGTTATTTTGGTATAATTCTATGCCGTTTTTTTTATTGTTGCTTAATTAATCATAGACTTAATACAGAATATTTTCTACCTTCATACAGAGGGAATTCTCATAAGAATGAAAAAATTACTGGTATTATTATGTCTTTTACCTTGTATTTGTTTCGCACAAAAACAAACTTCCTCTACTGTTAAACAGGCGCAAAAATCATACAATCTTGCAAATCAATATCTAAGCTACAGATTATATGATAAGGCAATTGCTGAACTGAATCAGGCAGTTTCCCTCGATAAAAATTTTATTGCTGCCTATCAGCAGCTAGGTGATATTTATCGAAAGTCCGGAAATTATGGTAAAGCCCTGATCAGTTATAATAGGGTTCTTGAAATAGATCCTGAATTTTTACCATTAACCTATTTTGGTCTTGCTGAAAGCGAATTAAATACCGGCAATTATGCAACTGCACAGGTGCATTTCAATAAATATCTTTCTTATCCAGGCCTGAGTAATGAAAGCAAACAAAAAACAGCTAAATATATAGCAGATTGCAGTTTTAGTCTTGATGCAATCAAGAATCCGGTAAGTTTCAAACCTGTAAATCTGGGTCAGGGAATTAATTCAAAAGAAGAAGAATATCTGCCGGTAATTACTGCCGATGAGAAAATGCTCATATTCACCCGTCAGACGAACAGGAACGAGGATTTTTTTAAAAGTGTAAAGCGTGACAGTGTCTGGGCTACTGCTGAGTATCTGAGCAAAGAGATCAATACATTTAATTACAATGAAGGAGCTCAATGCATTTCGCCTGATGGAAATTATTTATATTTCACTGGATGTAAACGTCCGGATGGTTTGGGTAGATGTGATATCTATATTTCAAGA
>CAYJAM010000334.1:0-3654 GCA_964367725.1 uncultured Sphingobacterium sp.
CCGCTAAGTTCAGAGCTGAGGAAGCAGCAGCACTGGTTACTGCGGCATAGGCTCCACCATTTACTCTAACTTCTATCGTGGATGCTGAAAAATCAACAGTGGGTGTAACAGTTACACTTGTTGTCCCACCACTCACATCAACTGTATAAGCCGTGGTTGCCGAATCAAATATAGGGTCAAGCGTTCCGGCTGTACTTGTTAAATTGAATAAGTCAGCATTAGATTGAGGTGAACTTAAAAAAACAGAAATAAAATTATCATTCCCAATTTGCGCAATATCCAATTTGCCATCACCATCGATATCAGCAATTGCGGCAAACATAGGAATATTTCCAGCGTTAAATTCTATCTGTCCGTCAAAAGAATTTGCATCGATCGCACCTGTAAGACCTTTATTCCGCACAATAGAAATCTTTGAATCCTGGCGATTAGTTGTAAGCAAATCCAGGTGCTCATCACCATTAAAATCAGAAATAACAACAGAACTGGACTTCCCTGGAATAGCGAGGTTTACATAATCACTAAAAGATCCAGGAACGAATCCACCCGGTGTGCTATTATTTTGTAAAACTGCAATTACACCTGCATCAAAACTCGCTACAATAATCTCTGGCTTTTGGTCACCATTTAAATCGCCTATGGCAACAGATTTCGTACCATCCCCTAACCCATAGTCTACTTTCGGATCAAAACTTATACTTCCGGCAGAAGTATTTCGTAAAATTGAAACACTGTCGAACAACCAATCGGCGATAACTAGTTCTGGCTTTCCGTCACCATCAATATCTGAAATTTTTATACCAGTAGGACCATTACCCGTTGCATAATCCACTTTCGGATCAAAGCTGATATTGCCCAAACTGCCAGTACTTTTCAGAATGGAAACTGTAAAATCATCGTAGTTTGTGACAGCGAGGTCTGGCTTTCCGTCAGCGTCAAGATCGCCAATAGCAACACCATATGGTGCAGTTCCTACAGTAAAATCCGCTTTTGCAGCGAAGCTTATATTGCCGGAAGTACTGGTATTCAAAAAGATTGAAACGGTATTATTATTATAGTTTGTGATAGCAACATCCAGTTTTCCATCACCATCAATATCGCCTAAAGCAACTCCTTCAGATTTCCCAAGGCCTGTACCAAGATCTGTACTTGCACCAAAGCTAACGTTGCCAACAGTACTCGTATTTCTTTGGAAGGATGCTCCTATATCGGTAGTTGTCAAAATGTCAACCTTCCCGTCTCCGTCCAAATCTCCGGCTGCAATGTGGTAAGCAACCTGACCGGCTGCGATATCAACTTTTGCAGAGATATCAGATGTAGTTATTTTGTTTCTAAATGGGTTGAATCTGGGGTTAAAAAGTTGAGCACTGTGAGTCGACAGGTTTGTCCCGTTATTTAAAACGAAGATTGGACCGAAGGTTGCTCCAGTAGGTACAGTTACCGTTAAACTAGTTGCACTGGCGGCTGTGACTGTGGCTTTGCTAGCACCAAAGAATACAATATTGTTAGCCATTACAGTATTAAAATTTGTACCACTAATAGTTACTGAGGTACCCACTACACCGCTTAAAGGTGTAAATGTTGTTATGGTTGGAGCTTGTGCAAAAGCACTTTGCAAACAAAAAATCAAGCAAAGTGATGATAGTAAAACTTTTAAAAACGAACTGCTTCTTTTCGTAATATTTAAATAGATAGCCTGAATTTCAAATAGGGCAGATTTGCTAATCATAGTTATTCTTAAATAATGTCACTGTCTAATTCTATTCACCTTTATTGTTAAAAAATAATCACCTTCAGGCCTACTTCAAAATTACTATTGACATAGTTTTTTGTCTCGGAGGTATTTGTGGAATATATCCCCAATAGCTGATATCGTTCATCATATTTCATTTTGAAACCAAATGAATTGCTTTTAGTACTGTGATACATGTATAAAAAACTTAAGATATCACCGCTAAAACCTATCTGTGCCCCTGCATCAATAATATCATTATGGCCCCGTATGCTACGAAGTACCAACTTTGGTTCTGCCGACATTCCATTAAATAGACCCGAACTGGCTCTGCTTTCTAACTTATAGCTAAGCGCTGCAAGAAAATCAATTTTATTTATTCCATTATCTACACTCTGGTTAAATAAACTTCTTAATTTGGGGAGGCTTGCTTGTAAATTAAGCTTGTTAGAAGTATATGAAATCCCAAAGTCTGCATCAAATTGATTTTCTTCATCGTTAAAACGTGTAATTTGTACATCATTCTGATCAGCATCCAGTTCAGATAAATCAATGCGTTGATCCTGGATTCCCAATGACATCCCAAAATTTAACTGTTCATCTTCTCTTCCCAAAGGCACATGATAGGACCATGAGACCTCCACATTTGTTTTGCGAATCAATCCAGCTTTTTCATTTTTCAGTATTAGTCCCAGCCCATAGCGGCTATTTGCAGCACCATAATTAGCCGTAAAAAATTGTTTTTTAGGTGACCCTGGTATGATGGTCCATAAATTACTTAGCCCACCAGAAACTTGCAAGCCATTTGTTAAGCCTGCATAAGATGCATTATTAAGGTATTGATTCTGAAAATAGGATGAACCAAAAAGGTTTAGCTGAGCTTTTGCAGTTATATTAAGCAATAGAAGCAAGTAAAAGGTAGTAATAACCTTTCTAAAAAGACTTTTCATTTAATTCTGCAGGTGCTACATTGTTCAAATTTGTAGCGGTGATGGGAAACAAAGCAGACACGATACAGTTGGTAGATGTAAAGGAAGCAATTGGAGGACCTATTTCAAACGCTAATTGAAAACTTAAAAGGGGACAAAAAAACAATAGAACTAATGCTAAGAAATACTGAAATCGAATATTGATTTTTACGTAAAAAGCTTGGTTCTTGAACAAAACGACACTAGTAAACACAAATTATCTTCATTTAAATTAATTAAGCTGCATATTTTGTAATCCGAAAAACAAAGCTTTAACGATAAGTTTATTTATTTAATCGATCAATCCTTCATAAAAAATATGCAAGGGGTTAATAACACCAAAACTGCATACAAGAAACAATAATTAATTGAATTTTAATAGCATGGTGGCATATTAAATTTTTAACCTTTAACGTTAATTTTATTAACTATTAAGAATTTGGTCTCACAGCCTAATTGTGGCTATTAAAAGAAATCAATGCACCTAACTTGATATTTATAATTTAATTAAAATCAATAGTACTATTCCTGTCCTGGGAGATAACTATTGAACATCAGATGAATAAATAAGTACTTTTTTTACCCATCAAATCAGGTTCGATTTAGCTATTATTGCAATTTCTTTGATGAATAGCATGCCTAAATCTTTTATTTAATGTTTCTTCCTTCCTTTAATTGGGGAAATTTCTTCGATACATTAATTGCATATTTATAGTATGATTCAGAAAAATTCAGACAGGATTCCGAAGCTAAAATTATTCAGCAGCATTTTTCTGCTCTCTCTGATCATATTCATTTTCCAACAAAAATCTCAGCCTGAGCTGGTTGAAAAATACTATTCCATTGGAATCTATCCCCGCATTCGTAGCGGACTTCAATTCATTTTTAATCCAATCCCATTCAGTCTGGGTGACCTTCTCTATTTACTGCTCAGCATAGCTATATTAATTACAA
>CAYJAM010000335.1:0-3632 GCA_964367725.1 uncultured Sphingobacterium sp.
TGAATGTTCATACAAACCACCCAAGATAGTAATCATCAACCTATAGATAATAATAGACTTATATACAATAAAAACAATTAGATATATCTACAACTTTTGCTCATTAGACTATTAGATAAGTGCTGGCTAATATCTATAATTTGGAATATAAACTCAAACCAACGAAAATTCCACTCTGTTGGCAGTTCATCAAAAATTAAGTAGCCGATATAAGTAGCCAAATGATGGCTAGCCAATTTACATCGTATTTTTTGTTGTTGGCTATGGTTTGGTTAATAGCCAAATTGGGTGAACTCAATTTGGCTAACGCATTATGAAAATCGCCTGCATTTATCTCTGTGTTAGTACGAATGAACAAGATATTGCCCGCCAAGCCGATATTAAAGCCAAGCTCCAGAGCAGTCTGATTTATCCCAAGTCCATTCGTACGGTAAACTCAACACACATCATTAAACAGAAGGTTGAGGTATACGGATGATCTCTGTAAAGCATAGGGGCTCAACAGCCCAGGTCCTGAAACTGCACATGCACGGTGTATCCGACGTTGGTCTGGTCTGTCAGAAAAATGAAGACGCCTGCTGGTTTGATGAGCAGGCCGGCGTATTGGTGGTGGCCGATGGCGTTGGCGGCAATGCGGCAGGCGAAGTCGCAAGTCAGGCCGCCGTCCAGTATTTGCGGGATCATTGGATTTCGTGGTTGAAATCACATGTGCATAAGAATTTGGCGGCCGAAACCACGGAACTTATCCAGGCATTGAATAAATCCGTTCATGAACTTTCTCAGCACCCGAACCTAACCGGAATGTCGACGACGCTGGTGATGCTGGGTTGCGCTGGCGATCATCTGGTGCTTGCCCATGTGGGAGATTCCCGTTGCTACCGCTATCGACGAGGACGGGTAGAGCAACTGACAGAGGATCACTCGGTTGGCGTCATGATGCAAAAAATGGCGCGTGAAGGGCTGGTTGAATTGAATGAGGGTGCAGATAATCCAGAACAGGGCAAGTCGGCACTGATGCAGAGCATAGGCAAGCAGGACCATGTGGATCCAACGGTCACGATCCTGGAACCCGAAAACGGGGATATCTTCCTACTGTGCTCGGACTGGGTATCGGACTTGGTGGATGCTCCGGAAATGGCGACACTGATTAAGTCAGAACAACATGACCCCAAACGTATCTGCAGCAAAGTGATGGAAAGGGTTCGCGAACGGGGCGCCCATGACAATACCACCTTGATTGTGGCCCGCGTGGCTGGGCCATTAAATTCCCCTACGCATCGACGAGTTGGTTACGGCGTTCTGGTTTTGCTGTTGGCAGTACTGCTGGCCGGCATCGGGTGGTTGTATGCAAAATACCACGCATCAACCAAATCGGTTCCTCTTGTAGAAACAGTAGTTGAAGAGTCAACCAATACAGTGGCCGAGGAACTCAAAGCCGGCAGTACATTTCATGACTGTGAGGATGGTTGTCCGGAGATGGTGGTGGTTCCTACGGTGAGTTTCATGATGGGTTCTCCGAATGGTGTAGGTAGTAGCGATGAGCATCCACAGCACGAAGTGACGATCAACTACCGTCTAGCGCAGGTTGCGCATTCAGGTCTTGCTATAAAGAAACCTGCACTCAGTGACACAGAGCTGATGAGCCAAGGCATGTGGCGCGACCCGAACACCCACATGATCTGGATGCGCTGTAGCTTGGGACAGACATGGAATGGCAGCACCTGTACGGATGACGCAATCCGCTACAGTTGGGATGCAGCGCAAGAGGCTGTGGCTACGCTTAATCGTAACGGCGGCTATGGGGGTTATACCGACTGGATTGTGCCACATATACAAGACCTGAGCAGCCTAATTGTGTGCAGCGCGGGCACTCAGTCTCGTGATGCGATTCCGGCTAAAGGCGGCTTCGATATTGTGATTGATGCAGACTGTGCCAAAACCAGCGTCAGCCCGACGCTTGACCCTCTTGTATTTCCAAACACCGCCGATTTTTTTTATTTGTCAGCCTCGTCTGTACTGCATTGGCATGATAACGCATGGGTCGTCAGCTTTAATAATGGCACGATCAGTGACTATCTGTACAATAAGACGGATCAGGCTTATGTTCGTGGGGTACGTGCTGTTTCGACGGATTGATTTTTTTTGAGTGATTGACTGATGCAACGACTGTTATTTTTGGATATTGATGGTGTGTTACACGCCGATCACGAGCAGCAACTAGCACGGCTGCCAGTATTGGAACAATATCTGGTGCAGATGCCTGATGTGCGGATTGTCATCAGCTCGACATGGCGTGAAGACTTTAGCCTTGCCGAACTACAAGAATTATTTAGCCCAGCATGCCAACACCAAATCATCGACGTTACGCCCATCCTCAGCATCGGCTATGACCAAGGCGGCCGACAGCGAGAAATTGAACAATTTTTGCAGCACCCAGCATGGAGCGGGAGCGCTTGGTTAGCGTTAGACGATTGGCGCAGTTTTTTTGATGCGGACTGTTCACAGCTATTATGGATAGACCCAGCGACTGGATTTCAGCCATAACACGGTGAGGCATTAATACACTGGTATGCCAGCACACAGCAGCCTAACGATACTGCACCACAGGCCTAACACACTGCTGCAACACCAATCCCAGCAGCAGCGCCGCAGTCCACAGCCCCACACTCCACAGATCAGGGCTGGATCAGTTGTTGATGGTATTGCTGGATACACGACGGATTGATCGGGTGATTGAGTTTATGAGTGAGCGGGCGTAGCTTGAATTTATCCTAATAAAATCAGTTGGTTGGGATGTTGTGTTGACATGTGAAAAATCGTTGCCAGTGTTTATTATAGATGGTATAAATTTGAACTGAGCGGCGCAACTCTTGCTAATAACTTTAGCCATACTCAATCACCGAGGTGTGGGTTTACGTTCATTGGCGGAGCCATGGATAGACACAAAGTCAGCTTCGGGGAAAATGGTACTGACAGTGTTCGCGGGAATCGCTGAGTTTGAACGTAGTTTGATTGTTGATCGCACGCGCACAGGACGAGTTGCCGCTCAAAAAAAAGGAGTGCGTTTTGGGCGGCCGCCTAAATTAAGCACGGAGCAAATCGCGATGGGGAAACGACTGATTGCTGAAGGAACATCAGTGCGAGGAGCGGCTCATCTTTTAAATTGTCATCATGCCACTTTGTATCGCGCCATTGGTTCCCTATAAATTACAATGAAGACCATTCTGATGACATCGTCTTTGACAATCTGCTGACATCGACTTAGAAAAGTGACAAACTGTATGATCATCACTCCGGAGATTTCACCATGGCAAACAAGGCTGGCAAAATCAAGGACGGCTTGGGCGGCTCCCGCAACGGCCGTGGCCGCTATGAAAAAACCGAAGTCCTAAAAAAACAGTCGCGCAAGCTGCGGCGTCTTCTGGGACGTTTGATGGCGCGCGAGTCCATAGCCCACTGAATCAAGGAACATCACTATGTCGTTTTGGGGGTCTAAGCCCAAACCGCCGAAAATTCCGATTTTAATTTTGCTGTCGTTTTTGGGTGAAAAAATAGGCCTCATGGACAAGCGTGTGGACTTAATCTCATGTAAGCTAAAAAAGCATACAAGTCGCGGATGTGAGCAGGGTCAT
>CAYJAM010000336.1:0-3627 GCA_964367725.1 uncultured Sphingobacterium sp.
TAATAAAAAACATCGTTTTGTACGGGATTCAAAAGTAGGATATTTTTTGATAATTATGTTATTTGTTGAGAAATTGGATGGTGTTAATAAATGGAATTTAGTTGACAATTGACAATTGACAGTTGATAATTAAGAGATTGTCATAAATTACAACTATCCGTTTGTTAATGCCTGAAATACATTGACCGTTTAATTCCAAGAATTAAACCTAAAGATGTATAAAAAATGGCAGTTAGAGAAACCCACAAATTAAGTAGATCAGAACGTTACACCCGTAGCTTCAGTGATAGCTTCAAGCTTCAGAAAGTCCGTGAAATAGAGACTGGAAAGTCTAGAGTTTCCGATATTTGCAAGCAGTATGAAGTCAGTAATACAAGCGTTTATCGCTGGCTTGACCAATTCGGACTTATGAAAGATAAAAAAGAGCGTCTGATCATTGAGACTCAAAGTGACACCCGAGAACTCTTGGAGTTAAAAAAGAAAGTAGCTGAATTGGAGCGGATCGTTGGTCAGAAGCAGATATTAATTGATTTCAAGGATAAGATGATTGATATCGCTGAGGAGATGTACGGGATTGATATTAAAAAAAAGTTTTCTACAAGACAGTCCGATACTTCTTCAGACACCGCCAAAGATACTCCTACAGCATGAACAGCCTGTATACTAGCATAGGTATCACCAAGCAGGCTTTTCATCAGCAACTGAACCGAGACTGTCTTAAAGAACAGGAAAGAGCCAATTTACTGCCCATTGTCAATCAGATTCGTCAGGATCATCCCACCATGGGCTGCAGAGATATGTATTATAAACTGGGCGTAGCGCACATGGGCAGAGATGCTTTTGAGCGGTTCTGTAAAGATGAAGGATTAATGGTTGAACGGTTCAGGAACTGGCGCAGGACAACCGATAGTTCTGGTGTGGTCCGCTTTGATAATCTGCTCCCTGGCTTGGAGATCAGGCACGTCAATCAGGTTTGGCAGAGTGATATCACCTATTTTGATGTTCAGGGCAAGTTCTATTACATTACCTTCATCATTGATGCTTACTCCAGAAGAATAGTAGGTCACAGTACATCCAGAAGATTATTAACCAGTCAGACTACACTTCCTGCTTTAAGAATGGCTTTAAAACTCAGAGAAGGTCTTGATCTAACTGGATTAATCATTCATTCAGATGGAGGTGGTCAATATTATGAAAAAGATTTTCTTCAATTAACTGGTAAATATAATCTGGTAAATAGTATGTGTGAATATGCCTGGGAAAATGGTAAAGCAGAACGCATAAATGGTGTAATTAAAAACAACTATCTTATTCACAGGAGCATAAAGACATTTGAGGATCTTCAAAAAGAAGTTGACCGGAGTGTACAACTATATAACTTTGAAAAGCCGCATATAGGGTTGCAAAGAAAAACACCGGTCAACTTTGAAAATATAGTATCTTTAAAGAGTCTTCCTGCACTGAATCAACTTAGTTGAAGATAATAACTAGATAAGTGAATAAATAACCAAAATAACGGTCAACACTATTTAGGCATTGACATTACTATACTTACTACTTATAACTTAATACTTATAACTTATAACTCAAAAGATGAAATTAAATATCGCCCTTTTAGCCGGAGATGGAATAGGACCTGAAGTAATTGATCAGGCTGTAAAAGTATGTAATGCCATTGCAAAGAAATTCAATCATGAGATCAACTGGACCTCTGCATTAACAGGTGCATGTGCTATTGATGCAGTGGGTGAACCTTACCCTGATTCAACCCATGAGGTATGTATGGCTGCTGATGCGATCCTCTTTGGTGCGATCGGTGATCCGAAATATGATAATGACCCAAAAGCTCCTGTTCGTCCGGAGCAGGGATTATTGAAGATGCGTAAAAAACTGGGGCTGTTCGCAAACGTTCGTCCAACGTTTACCTTTCCTTCATTAATTGATAACTCTCCACTAAAGAGAGAACGTATCGAAGGAACAGACCTGATCATTCTGCGTGAGTTAACAGGTGGAATTTACTTTGGCGAGCGTGGCAGAAAAGACAATGGTAATACTGCATTTGATACCTGTACCTACACCCGTGATGAGATCATTCGTCTGGCAAAACTTGGATTTGAGATGGCGATGAAGCGATCAAAGAAATTATGCTGTGTAGATAAAGCTAACGTTCTCGAAAGTTCACGTCTATGGCGCGAGACTGTTCAGGATATGGAAAAAGATTATCCGGAAGTTACCGTGAGTTATGAATTTGTTGATGCGGTAGCTATGCGCCTGGTTCAATGGCCAAGTTCTTATGATGTAATGATCACTGAAAACCTATTTGGAGATATTCTAACGGATGAAGCATCAGTTATTTCAGGATCAATGGGATTGATGCCATCTTCATCGATGGGCTTACACACGTCCTTATTTGAGCCTATACATGGCTCCTACCCTCAGGCAGCAGGAAAAGATATTGCCAATCCTTTGGCAACTGTTCTCTCCGCAGCAATGATGTTCGAAGATGCATTCGGATTGAAGGAAGAGGCGGAACTGATCAGGGCGGTAGTAAATAAATCATTAGAAGAAGGAATAGTGACTGAGGATATTGCGGGTAAGAATAAAGCGTATAAGACTACCGAAGTTGGAGATTGGTTGGCCAATAACATATAGGATTAGGATTATAGGATGATAGGATTAAAGGATTGGGGATTAAGAACCATTTACTTTAATCCTACAACTTTTTTAATCCTATCATCCTTTAATCCTATTAATCCTATTACTTTTTTAATCCTATCATCCTTTAATCCTACCCCCTTTTTAATCCTATCATCCTATAATCCTATTAATCCTAGCTCCTTTTTTAATCCTATCTTCCTCCAATCCTATTAATCCTACCCCTTTTTTAATCCTATAATCCTATAATCCTATTAATCCTAATTAATCCTAGCCCCCCTTTTTAATCCTATCATCCTATTAATCCTAATCCTTCTTGTAATTTTTATTATCCAAATGATTAAGATTATACACCCTCTTAAATTCAAGTCTTTTTGCGCCAAAATTTATTAATAATCCAATTGGCAAATTATAGGCCTGACAATAATTCATTGCCTGCGCAAGGTGCACATCTTCCATTCTAATCAGCGCTTTCAATTCCAGCATAATAAGCTCTTCTACAAAAAAATCAACTCGCCTTGTCCCAAGTTTGATTCCTTCATAATATATGTCCATGACCATTTCTTGTTTATAACGCAGACCTGATCTTTCTAATTCAATGGCTAATGCCCGCTGATAAATGACCTCCTGAAAACCATTCCCCAGAACCCCGTGGACTTTCATCGAGCAAGCAATAATTTCATGAGTAAGCTCTTCATATTTCATCTAAATTGATTTAATAAAGAAACCTACACAATCCCACTCCACAAAAATTATAGCAACAAAAAAAAGTCCTTCAATCCTATTATTCCTTCAACCCTATAATCCTACAATCCTATAATCCTACAATCCTAATAAACCTCTAAATAACAAGAAGGCTGACAGGGTTCAGAACCCTGTCAGCCTTTCACTAAAATTGTAGTAACACAAAATCCTACAATCCTATAATCCTATTACTCCTTCAACCCTATAATCCTATCATCCTACAATCCT
>CAYJAM010000337.1:0-3622 GCA_964367725.1 uncultured Sphingobacterium sp.
ACTATTTTTTACCCCTCATTTCCTAATTCTCCACTCTCAACTCTCCACTTTCAACTATTTTCTCGTCATCCACCGGTGTTTTCCTCCACCAGTTGGCAAGGAATGATCCGGAAATATCCATCCAGGTTCCGAATATAGCAGGGTAGAGGCCCATTGTTGCAGCTCTGCCCAGTTCAAAAGCTATTCCCGCTGCCATTCCTCCGTTTTGAAGTCCGACTTCAATTGCAATAGTACGGCTATCCCGTTTATTTAATTTGAATAATCGGCTGCCCCAATAGCCTAAGATGAAGCCCATCGCATTGTGTATTACTGCTGCAAGGAATAGTAAAAAACCTATGGTTAATAAACTGTCTCTTCCTGCAGCTACAATAACCGCAATAATAAACACATTCGCAGCCATAGCAACCAATGGCATTGCCGCATTCAGCCAGGCAACCCTATTGCCGAATATCCTGTTAAAAATGATACCCAGGACAAGTGGTGCAAAGATCATTTTGCTGATACTGATGATCATTGCCACTACATCAATCGGAATCAATTGACCAGCTAACTGTTCCATTAACAATGGTGTAACAAATGGTGCCATTAAGGTAGCAAATGAGGTTAATGTAATGGATAGTGCAAGATTTCCTTTTGAAAGAAAGTTCAAAATATTTGAAGATACCCCACAAGGTACACAACCAATTAAAATTACCCCGGCAGCAATTTCGGGTGGAAAGCTGAACATTATAGTTAAAGTGTATGCAATTAGCGGCATTATTGTGAATTGTAGAAACAGGCCGATAAAGACTCCTTTGGGCATTTTTAACACACCTACGAAGTCTTTTATTCCCATAGTAGTTCCCATTCCGAACATGATGAGCTGTATGAGAGGTACAATCAATACCTCAGTTTTGAATCCGCCGACATCTGTCACGTAGGAAGGAAACATCATACTTAAGGTTGCGGCCGCAATCACCCAAATTGTAAAAGCAAAGCCCTTCATGAATTCTGAAGCATTTATTCCAGCCAAAAGAAAAACAAAGAAAATGCAGGTCAATACTTTCGCTTCTGTTTCAAAGTTCAACTGAAAAAGCACGATAACACCCAAAAGGGTTAATAAGGAAAGCCATAGTAAAGACTGTAATAATTTTTGCATGTTCATGTATTTATTTTTGATTGTTTCTAAAATTTATTGTTGCAGGGTCATTATATTATGACAACTAAAAATATAAAAATTTTGATAGTTTGAATTGTTTTTAATATGAATGAAATTGAGATTGCAGGAAAAGAATATTTTGATTTAAATTTATTATTCAGAGTCCTGAAATGATTTTTGCCTTTGAAAGGCGACAGGATTTTAATACCTTGTTAATCAGATCCTGTAATGAATCATTTGAATAGATTATCCATTTTTATTGCCGTAAAGCTTACCATTTTCTTCATGGTATCATGCTCTCCCGACTTACCTAAGGATGTTGAACTTGCATATACAAACCTCCCGGAAGAAATAGATTATAATATTCATGTAAAGCCAATTCTTTCTGATAAATGTTTCTCCTGTCATGGTCCTGATAAGGCTAAACAAGAGGCGGGACTGAGATTGGATATTGCTTCTTTCGCATTTGATGATCTTCCTGAAAGTCCGGGCAAAGTCGCCATTGATCCAGGAGACCTGAATGGAAGTGAACTATTTCACAGAATCTTATCAGATGATCCTGAATACAAAATGCCTAATAAAAAGTCAAATCTGAGCCTTTCTCCAAAAGAAAAAGCCATACTAATAAAATGGATAAAGGAAGGAGCAGAATATAAACCTCATTGGGCTTTTGTAAATCCTGAAAAACCCGATGTTCCGGATATTAAGGATGATAAATGGATAATTAATCCAATTGATAATTTCATTGGCAGAAAGCTTGAACTTGAAAAATTAAAGCCTTCCATGCAGGCAAAAAAGGAAATTTTGCTCAGAAGACTTTCCCTCGACTTAACCGGATTGCCGCCTACACTTGCTGAAATAAATACATTTTTAAAAGATAACTCTTCAAATGCTTATGAAAAGCAGGTGGATCGTCTGTTGAAATCACCTCATTATGGTGAAAAGATGGCCTTGAACTGGCTTGATCTGGCACGATTCTCAGATTCCCATGGCTATACTGTCGACAGACTCATTGATATGTCACCATACCGTGATTGGGTTATTAAGGCCTATAATCAGAACTTACCCTATGATAAATTTATACAATGGCAATTAGCAGGCGATCTGATCCCGAATGCGAGCAAAGAAATGCGCATCGCTACTGCATTTAATAGAATACATCAGCAAAATATGGAGGGGGGAATAATTGAGGAAGAATTTCAGACTGAGTATGTTATTGACCGTGTGAATACCACAGGAGTAGCTGTAATGGGTATTCCATTGGGTTGTGCAAGATGTCATGATCATAAATATGATCCCATTTCGCAAAAGAACTATTATGAGCTATATGGTTTCTTTAACAGAGTTAAAGAAGCCGGTCAAATATCATGGGATGATGCCATGCCATCCCCAACCATTTTGTTGCCAACAGCACAACAGGATAAGATCCTGAATTATATTAATCGCAAAATTTCTACACAGGAGAAAATATTAATTAAAACGAAAGTCGATTCGCGAATTGCATTTCAGAAATGGATTCAAGAAAAAAAATATAAGTTATTAGCAATAGAATCGCTTCCAAAAGAAGGATTGCAGGCACATTACAATTTTTCAGTTGCCTCCTTAAAGGGGATTTATCTGGGAGCTTCAGGAAATGCCTTGATTAGCTCATCAATTGATAAGCCTGTATTTGCAGACAGAGATGGTGGTAAAGCATTAGTTTTAAACGGAGATCAGTGGTTTGAGTTGAAGAATGTCGGCGTGTTCAGAAAATCAGATCCCTTCAGTATAAATATTAGCGTATTTATTCCCAAAGATTTCAAAGAAGGGGTCTTGTTTCACAAATGTGTTTCAGAACGTTTGTATAATTTCAGGGGTTATCATTTATATCTTAAGGATAACCGCCTGACTGTAAATATGTCGCATGCGGCACCCTCAAATGCTATTTCAAGAATAACACAGAAACCTGTTATACGAAACCAATGGGTACAACTTACCATGACTTATGACGGATCTGCGAAAGCCAGCGGACTGAAGTTGTATGAAAATGGTACAGAACAAAAGCTTGTTACCACGATGGATCAGCTTACAAAAGACATTCTGATGTACTCCAAAGAACAGCCCGGATTGCAGATTGGAGCCTGGGATCGCGGACTCGGCTTCAAAGGGGGGCAGGTGGATGATATCATCGTTTATGACCGTCAATTAACAGATTATGAAGTTATGATTATTGGTAAAAAGGCTTCCTGGTCATCAGTCGCAAATAAAGAACCTGAACAGTTAACACAGGTCGAATTAGATCTGCTCAACAAATACTATACTACTGTTCTAGATCCGGTAGTGAAATCAGAAGCAAGGAAATTACAAACCATACGGACTGAGCTGGCTGATTCTGTGAATAAAATCAGGGAATTAATGGTTATGCAGGATTCGCCTCAGCCCAAAAAGACTTTCATTTTAAACAGGGGCAATTATGATAGTCCCGGGGAAGAGGTTTTTCCAAAT
>CAYJAM010000338.1:0-3617 GCA_964367725.1 uncultured Sphingobacterium sp.
TTATGCCTCTTTTAATGAGGTATTGATTGATTTTTTTTAGCTTGTTTTCGATATTTTGAATATAATTCCGGGCTTGTGTACTATCAGTGGGTGGTGGAATCTGTTTCTTTAAATCTGCAATTTCTCTGTTGTAGGCAATTCTTTCCTTTTCAATTTTGCTTAATTCGACCGAAAGGAAAATTATTGTGCAGGTCAGAATAAAGATTGTTATACCAATTGTAAGGGCGTAATGTTTTAAGCGGTTGATGTGTTTTGTTTTGACACGGAGAGATTTTGTTTCACCCTTATTGGAGCCTACGATCAAAACAGTACTGAAATCTGATTTCGAAAATATCATTTATCGCATTATTTTTAGGAATAGACCCGATTTTTTCTCTAACTATTCACAAAGCTATGATACAGCATTTTATTGTTTTTTTAAAACATTTTATCAATTTAATTGTATGTTTATTCTAATTCAATAAAATTATCCTAATTTAGATTCCATTTGTTTGATTCGTATTTTCGCGACATGAACAAATTTATTCTTTCAAGAAAGCATTTTTCTTGATTTGATCTTTTTTGAAATTGAAATTAACACATATATAAACTCTAATTTAAATAACAGGATGTTTGCAATTCAGTCGTTTTCCAGCTTAATAGAAAATAGTAACGCCAACCTAAGTAATACCTCAAAAGACTTATTGAACGGTTTGAAAATCTTTCATGAGAACCAGTGGTATATCTGCGGTAACTTAGCTATGAGTGAGGGGCAATTGCCACATAAGTTCATTAATTCAGCTCCAACAGATCTTGATTATCAGTTACTTGTTAAAGCAGCCTTACTTCTGGTATCTGATACCGCTGAGCAGCCATTAACCATAACAACAGGTTTTCCTTATTCTACTTACAGGATATACAAGGATATGGCAACCGAATTTCTGAGAAAGACACATATCATTGAGTTTGATGCATCTACCTATAGTAACAGCGGTAAGAGATCTGTTATTTTGGACGTACAGAATGTTGAAGTTATACCAGAGATTGTAGGTTGTACCATTGCATTGAGAAAAGGGGAACACCAGGCTGAAGGGAATTTCTTTGTGTTAAGCTGTGGATTCGGAACATTTGAATCTGTTCTGAGCATGGAATCAGGGATTGTTGAGCAAACGATGGTCAGCACGCATGGACTGAAATATGCTGTTAACATGATGATGAGTGAGCTTGAAAAGAGCCATTATCTTGGTTTTAGAAATGCACACCTGATGGATGAAGCCTTTCAGAAGGGTTACATTATTTTGAACAGAAAGAATGTTGATCTTAGAGAGATCAGAAGGAATGTTCTAAGATCCTATTATAATGAGGTTATTTCTCCAAATCTGAGAAATGTAATTACGGATGCGAACCTCATGAAATCCAACAAAGTTTATCTTTGTGGTGGTGCCATGTTGTATCAGGATCTGGTAGAGTGCTTTAAAAATGAGTTTGGCGAAATCGCTCAACTTGAATTTGTAACTGATCCTGCCAGTCTGGCAAGTAAGGGTTACACACTTAATTCACTTCGTGTTTCGGGAGGCAAAAAGAATTCTTCTGTAGGATTGGATATTGGTAATGCAACAACTGTTGTAACTACATTGACAGAATGATCGGCAGGGCTGTAAATTTTATTAAGAAATATCTCAATAAAAAGGACCGCCAAAAGGAGATCGTTGCAGACTTTCACACTACGATAATCAGGGTTGATGATAATTTTATTTCATCAAGTTCGGTAATCCTTGATGAAAGGCTTATTGGTAACATCTATTCTCTGAAAGAAGTCACCGTAGCCCCAACAGCAGAAATATCAGGCAATATCACTTCCAGGACCTGTAATATTGATGGAAAAGTAATCGGAGATATTATATCTACTGAGTCTGCTCTTATTAAAAGTTCGGCCATTATATGTGGGAATATCAGGGCTAAATCTATTCATGTAGAGCCCGGATGTATTATTAATGGAATGATCCGGATTGAAGGGAATATAGATGAGCGTGATCTTATTGAAAAGGTAGAGAACCGGCTACCTCCAAAAGTCCAGAAAGAGATTATTGCGATGCCTTATCTGATTTCTGAACCCATTGAAGTTGAAAAGGAACCTGCAGCTAAACCGATTAGCCAACCTGACAGACCATCTGAGATCAATAAGCGGGGACCTGTGCCTGTTTCCAAAAGTAAGGTTGTTGTTCCGGCAGCTGAACCAGAAGAGGCTCACAAACCTAACACCAATAGCTGGTATTAATCAAACCCGCTGCTTCTATTGTGACACTCAGATTATACCTGGAGTGATAAATAAAATCTAAAATCTTAATTTTGCAGGATATTTACGGGACATAATTCTCGGGAATATCCTGTAAAATTATGCAAGATTCTTCTGCTTCAAAAACTAACTTATCCATCCCCTTTTCTGTTCTTGATCTTGTCCCGGTTCTGTCCGGAAAAACACCATCTGACTCATTTAAAAATAGTTTGGATCTGGCAAGGAATTGCGAAAAATTCGAATATTCCCGGTACTGGATGGCAGAGCATCATAACATGGCCGGGATTGCAAGTTCAGCCACCTCCATTCTGATCTCACATATAGCAGCCGGTACAAATTCCATTCGTGTCGGCTCTGGTGGAATTATGTTACCGAATCATGCTCCATTGATTGTTGCAGAGCAATTTGGAACGCTTGAGTCTTTATTCCCGGGAAGAATAGATCTTGGGCTTGGTCGTGCCCCGGGTACGGATCAGTTAACAGCTATGGCATTACGCCGGAATCTTGAAGGTGCCGGAGAAGATTTTGCCAAAAGTTTGATGGAACTTAGATCCTATTTGTCATCAGATAATTCAGATTCGGCAGTAAGAGCCATACCCGGAGAAGGTTTGGATATTCCCATTTGGTTGCTGGGTTCCAGCACCTATAGTGCCCAATTAGCCGGAATTTTGGGTTTGCCATTCGCATTTGCAAGTCATTTTGCGCCTGCTCAGTTATTTTCTGCACTCCAGGTTTATCGTGAAAGTTTCAGGCCTTCTGAATCGCTGAAAGAGCCTTATTCAATGGCATGTGTAAATGTTATTGCTGCCAATACAGACAAGGAAGCAGAATTTCAGGCCAGCTCATTATTCACTGCATTTTTGAATGTAATTAAGGGTAAACGGACAAGTCTTCAGCCACCTGTAGCTTCAATGGATATGGTCTGGAATGAGGCAGAACGTTTTGCAGTTATGCAAATGCTGAAATATACTTTTATAGGTTCTGGAGCTAGGGTGGGATCTGCGCTATCTGAATTCGTTTTTAATACCGGTGTGAATGAGATTATGATTAATTCTCATATTTTTGATCATAATGCAAGGGTTCGTTCCTATGAAATTATTTCAGAATATGCCTCCGGAAGAATCAAATAAATATTCATTCATCACAAAGGGAACCTGTTTTAGCTGAATTTCAAAATTATGTCTACTCTTTCGACCTACAAAGCAGCATCAGCTGTTGCATTAATTGCAGAAAAGCATTTTGCAGACCATCTGCACGAAGCTGTGCATCGAGGTGAATCAGATCTGGCAGCTGCACCTTCGGCCATCCAGATTGAAATTATGCTGGATATTGCATTTTGGGC
>CAYJAM010000339.1:0-3609 GCA_964367725.1 uncultured Sphingobacterium sp.
TCCATGCCATCAACACGCTGATATTTGATTCTTACTCCCAGAACTTCTGAATTGTACTCTGAGATTTCAGAAAGCTCTGCATTTAATTCACAATGAGTTACATTCTTTGCTTTCTTCGCAAAAAAGAAGGTGTCCACACCAAATCCACCCGTGAGATCTAATATATTATCTCCTGATATTAAATTCGATTTATAAATGGCGGCAAGTTCTGATGACGCCTGTTCAATTGCTAATTTGGGTGGGTAATAGATACCTGGTGTTTGAAACCACAATGGAAGTTTGTGCTCACATCTTTTTTTACTATCGGCCTGCTCAGCCAGTTCTTTGGAACTAACGGTTGGAAAAGGGCTCTTTTTAAGACCTAAAGCAGGAATATCTGAATTTAAATTATCCCTAATAAAGTTCTGAACTTCGATATTTAAAAGATCCTTATTCACAGCCTATTGCATGACTAATTGTGCTGTTTTTTTGCTGAACTGCTCCATCACTATCGTTTTCCCCTTAATAAGCTGCTTAATTTCTTCTTCTTTGAAATAAATCACGGTCAGTAATTCAAGACCCCCGGTAACTGAAAAAAGTAATTTGTCCTGAAACAAATCGGTCACTCTTTTCAATTTTCCAGCATCCTGATCAAGGCAAACTGAAAGGCTGAGTGCGGATAATTGCATCATGTTCAATTTGATGTGTGCTTCAGCAAAGGATTTCAATAATGCGCTGATATGTATCTCATCCATGAATGAGAAATCTATGGTAGATATAGTTAATAAAACCTGATTCTTTTTTAAAATAATTGCCTGGATATCAGTATCTGGTTTAGCAGATTGGTTAATCCTTGTTCCACTGTCTTCTGGCTTTAAAAATGGCTTGACAAATAAGGGAATACAGGCATTTTGTAAAGGTTTTATTGTTTTAGGATGGATAATATTAGCCCCATAATATGCCAGTTCCAATGCCTCTGAGTAGGGGAGTTCTTCATATTTTCTCGCTGAACTAAATAATGCTGGATCTGCATTCATAATTCCGGGTACATCTTTCCAGACGGTTAATGATTCAGCCTGAATACATGATGCAAAAACAGCAGCTGAATAATCAGAACCTTCTCTTCCAAGCGTAGTAGTAAAGTTTTCACTTGTGCCGCCAATAAAGCCCTGGGTAATGATTGTTTGGTTTTTTTGCTGTTCTTTTAATGAGAGGATCGAAACAGCGGTTTTATCCCAGTCGATTATTCCTTCTCTGTATGAATTGTCAGTATGTATATAACTCCTGGCATCAATCCATTTAGTTTGGATGTTGCATTCTGTTAAATAAGCTGCTATTATTTTGCTGGAAACAAGTTCCCCTATGGAAACGATCTGGTCGTAATTAAAATCATAATCAGGATGGGGTTCATCCTCAAGCATCCATTCAATCTCAATAAAGGTATTGGCAATTTCGTCATAAACCGGATGTTCATTAAGCCCGAAGAGCCCCGAAATAATTTGTTCATGGAATTCCTTAATTTCTTGAAGTAGCTGGAATGATTCCTGCCTATTATTCAGGTATGCATCGCAAAGCTTTTCAAGTGCATCAGTGGTTTTCCCCATAGCAGATACAACGATCAGAAGCTGATCTGCAGGGTTCATGTTAATAATCTTAACCAGGTTTTTTATGTTTGCAGCAGAAGAAACAGCAAACCCTCCAAATTTAAATACCTTCACTAAATTAATTTTAATAGATTAAGAGATTTTAAAGCTTATCGATCTGATCTTTTGAAAGTGAGACATTGATCCATCCGGAATCAAACTCCGCATTATATTTTTCATAGAAATTGATTGCCGGATCATTCCAGTCGAGAACCTGCCAGGTCATTCCTTTAAAATTCTTTTCCTTTGCTTCCTCAATCAGGCGGTCGAATATCATTTTTCCCAGACCTTTTCCACGCATTTTCTCAGTCACGAGTAAATCTTCGAGATACATACGACATCCCTTCCAGGTGGAATATCGGATGTAGTACAGTCCAAAACCCTGAATGATTCCATTTTCTTCGGCAACAAAAGCCCTCCATACCGGATTGTTTCCAAAACCAGCCTGCTCAAATTCCTCCAGACTTACGGTGACTTCATCGGGAGCCTTTTCATAAACGGCAAGTTCTTTAATAAGCTCGAGTAATCGGCTGCAGTCAGCCTTAATAGCTGTTCGAATAGTTATTGACATATGCTAAATTGTCTTCTTTGATCTGTTGCCAAAAATAGTGCTACCCAATCGGATCATTGTGCTTCCCTGCTCAATTGCTAGTTTATAATCTCCAGACATACCCATAGAAATCTCAGTAAACGCCGGATCCTTCCTAAAAAACGTGGCTTTTAATCCTTTAAAGAAAGTACTTAACTCATAGAACTCCTCTTTGGTCATTTTTGGATTATCTGTAAGGGTTGCGATTCCCATCACACCGCAGATCCGGATATTCTTTAATTGCTTAAACTCATCAGATCGCAGCAATTCTACTGCTTCTGCCATATCCATACCATACTTTGTATCTTCATCAGCAATTTCCAGTTGTAGCAGGCAATCAATGACGCGATTGTTCTTCAATGCCTGTTTGTTGATTTCCGTCAATAGTTTCATGCTGTCAACAGAATGAATCATACTGATAAAGGGAGCGATATATTTAACTTTATTTGTTTGAAGATGACCTATCAAATGCCATTCTATGTCTTTAGGAAGCTTTTCCTGTTTATCGACAAGTTCCTGAACCATGTTTTCTCCAAATATCCGCTGTCCAGCCTCATACGCTTCAGTAACACTTTCTAAAGGTTTTGTTTTAGACACTGCTATCAATTTCACTCCGGTATCCCCGATCTCTTTCTTTATGGCCGATATATTATCTGCAATGCTCATTAATCTGTATTTTTGGATGAATTTTTTAATTGCTAAACCTACGGGATACAATAATAATATGCAACAGAATTATCATTCAAATCTTATTTGTTAGTCTGCAACCTGAATTAAAATGAAAGTCATTAAACTTCTATTTCTTATTGTTCCGCTTTTATTTGCCTGCGAGCAGAATAAAATGCCTAAGGACATTATAGATCAAAAAAGGATGATTCTTATTATGGCAGATCTCCATACAATGGATGGTTATATGTCAACCATCATCTACAATGATACAATCAGAAAGAATAGCAAGAATCTATATGCAACTATTTACAAAACCCATAATACCACCCCTGCATTGTACGAAAAAAGTTTGAAGTACTACAGTATGAAGCCGGCTCTGCTTGATACAATGTATAATAAAGTACAGGCTATTTTGGATGAAAAGGAACATAAACTCAATAGAGCTGAAATTAATAAACCGAACAGGATACAGAAACAGAAATGATATACCCCAATAATGCCGGTGAAAAGCTGGGTTTTCTGGATATAAAGGAACTTATCAAGTTGCATTGCCTAAGTCCAATGGGACGGGAAATGGTTGATAAAATCCAGGTAATGCACAATTACGATCATATCAATAAGTTTTTGCGCCAAACCAATGAATTTAAGAGCATTCTCCAAAATGATTCTCCCCTACCTATTCAAAATTTCTTTGATATAAAAAGTATGGTTGAGAAGGCCAGAATCGAA
>CAYJAM010000340.1:0-3594 GCA_964367725.1 uncultured Sphingobacterium sp.
AGAAATACCCTCCATACAAACTACTCTTGAAAAGTGGATTGAACTCTATCCCAATACGTTAATTATGCAAGCTGACGAAGTATTTCAGGAAAAATATGAGGGTATGAGCAAGTATGAATCAGGTGCTTCAAAAAGTAAAATAACATTACGAGATCTGGGATCATGGAAGGATAAATCATGGGTCATCGGTCTGGAGAGTGGATCTGAAAGTAAGGCTTACGATTGGAATCGTCTGCAGAAGGAACGAATCATTCACGATGAATTGGGTGGGCAGCCAGTTGTAATTATATTATCCGGAGATAATAAAAGTTTTGTTGCCCTTGAACGCCTGAATAATGATCAGCTATTTAGTTTGAGAAATGACACCCTGATATCTGCAGATAACCGATATAATTTCATCGGCACATCAATGGATTCGACCAAATCAAATCTTAAAAGATTGAATGCCTACCAGGAATACTGGCATAGCTGGCAAATATTTCACCCCTTAACAAAAAAATAATTTGATTCCCCGTTGATTTTGAACAATTTAGTATTTGTATAATCAGGAATCTTGTTTGATTTCATTCCATCTGAATTAAGTTATGAAAAGAAGAAATTTTATCCTTCAGACAAGTACCATACTTGCTGGTTCAGCCATTTTACCTGCTACTGCAGAGAATTTATTACATCCGGTAAAAAAGAAGCGAATTGCAATGGTTGGTCTTGGGGTCAGGGCAACGAGCATGTGGGGTAAATCTGTACTTGAAAATTATGGAAATGAAGTTGAATTCGTCGGACTTTGTGATATCAATGAAGGTCGATTGAGGCTGATGAAATCAGGTATGGGAGTTAGCTGTCCAACCTTTACTGATTTTGACAAAATGATGCAGGATACCAAACCTGATATTCTGATGGTTATGAGTGTGGATAACACGCATCATGAATTCATTATTAAAGGGATGGAAATGGGGGCAGATATTATCACTGAAAAACCCCTTACTACTGATGAAACAAAATGTCAGGCAATTCTGGAAGCTCAAAAACGAACCGGCAAAAATGTTAGAGTGACTTTTAATTACCGGTATTCTCCGCACCGGGCAAAGATTTATGAATTACTTCGTTCAAATTCAATTGGCAAAATCACCTCTGTTGATTTCCATTGGTATCTGGATACTAACCATGGAGCAGATTATTTCAGGAGATGGCACCGATTGCGGGAAAAAGGAGGGTCCTTACTGGTTCATAAAGCATCCCACCATTTTGATCTGTTAAACTGGTGGATTGATTCTGATCCGGAAGAAGTATTCGCTTATGGGGCCCTGGAATTTTATGGCAAGAACAATTCATTCAGACATACCCATTGCCGTACCTGTCCGCATACCAAAGAATGTGATTTCTTTTGGGACATCACCAAAAGCCCGGCAATGATGAAGCTCTATGTAGAAAATGAAAAATATGATGGCTACCTGCGGGATGGTTGTGTCTGGAAAGAAGATATTAACATCTTTGATAAAATGGCCGTTCAGATTAAATATGCAAACAAAGTCCAGGTAAGTTATTCATTAACAACCTATTCACCCTATGAGGGTTACCGTATTTCATTCAATGGTACCAAGGGTAAACTGGATGCCTGGATTAAGGAAAGACAACCATGGGACGAAGAAGGCTTTGACGAAATCCAACTAACCAGCAACTTCGGCAAACGTGAAATTTTCAAAATATCAAATACCGAAGGCGGACACGGAGGTGGAGATGAGCGCATGAAGCAGCATATATTTTTACCTGACCAGGCTGACCCTTACAGGCAGGCTGCCGGCTTGCGTGATGGCGCTTTGGCTATACTGACAGGAATTGCAGCCAGGAACAGTATCGATAGTGGTAAACCCATTAAAATTGCTGACCTGACTTCTATCAAGCCCCAGGTAAAGAAAGCATAAGCATTACCACGAGATAAATGCCCTATGGTCAGAGTTCACACTTTACCATACATGCTCTCGTATCTTCTGGTCGGTGATAACTCCTACCAGAGGAAAAGCGGTAATAATCAATTATTGATCCTTTTATTAAACGATTAATGTACATTCCTGAATTTAACCGCTTAACTGACAGAAACGAGATTGTTGACTTTATGAATCAATTTAGTTTTGCCACTATTATCAGCGCCAGAAACAATTTACCAGTTGCCACTCCCCTGCCTTTTCTCATAAATATAAAAGATGAGCAGATAACTTTAACCTCACATTTTGCAAAAGCAAATGACCAGTGGAAGGATATAGAAAACAATCAGGTTCTGATAATTTTCAGCGAACCACATGCCTATATTTCACCAGTAAACTATGATAAGGTGCTTAATGTGCCAACCTGGAATTACATATCCGTTCACGCATACGGCAAGGGAAAACTGATTACAGAAAGTGAAAAAGTAGCGGAGATCCTTGAAGCTACGATTGACAATTATGAAAGTGCTTATAGACAACAATGGGATAATTTTCCGGAGGAGTATAAGTCAAAAATGACGAAAGGAATTGTAGCATTTGAAATTGTGGTCACAGAAGTAAAGGCAAAGAAAAAATTAAGTCAGAATAGATCGGAAGAAGAAAAACAAAGAATCATCAAATCCTTGTCTGAAAGTGAAGATTCGAATGAAAGGCAGATTGCCACTTTTATGAAAAAAGAGCAATCTTCCGGTAAATGAGCATTTCATCACAGTATTTGTTACAAAAATCAAAAGCTGTTTTTTGTAGGTTTGATTCAGACAAATTAGAATTGTGTTAAGCTGCAGATCATGAATTCGAAAATTAAATGATCCGTTTATTCAGAACAGACTCCGGCAACAAGGATTTTATCCGGCTGGTTAAAGAACTCGATGCAGACCTTGCAGAGAGAGATGGAGAAGAACATTCATTTTATTCCCAGTTTAACAAGGTTGACATGATCAGGCATGTGGTTGTTGCATACCAAAATAACCTAGCGATATCTTGCGGAGCAATAAAGGAATATGATCCTAAAACAATGGAGGTCAAGCGGATGTTCACCAGTCCCGAAAACAGAGGTAAAGGATTTGCTGGCATCATATTGCATGAACTTGAGAACTGGGCAAGAGAATTGAACTTTGAAAAATGCATTTTAGAGACCGGGAAAAGGCAGGCAGAGGCCATTAGACTTTACAAAAAGAGTGGCTATGATATTATTCCGAATTATGGACAATATGCCGGAATTGAAAATAGTGTTTGTTTTAAGAAAGATCTGAAATAAAATATATTTTAAAATAAAATTCCTTTTAATATGAAACTAAAATTTACTGGAAAATCTTTCAAAAAACCCGTTTTTTATGTCCTTTCCTCATTTTTTATTGTCAGTATCCTGAGCCTAACATTGTTTAGAAACCCTGGTGGATTACCTCCTTCCGATCCGGATAATGGCGGACTTACATTCCCTGATGGCTTTGAGGCGGTGGTAGTTGTCGATAGCCTGGGACCGGCACGTCATCTCGCAGTAAATAACAATGGCGATATCTATGTAAAACTCAGATTTTCAGCTAAGGGTGGAAATGTGGCTATGCGGGATACGGATAATGATGGGAAGGCTGATATTATACAGCATTTTGGCAGT
>CAYJAM010000341.1:0-3585 GCA_964367725.1 uncultured Sphingobacterium sp.
GTCACCAAGAGGATCTCCAACTTGTCTCATTTAATATCCTTCCAAAATCCCATCCAAAGATCTTTACGAGTTTTTCCAAAAAGGTTCATTATTCAGAATTTAAAATCTTTGATAGATGGCTCATTTGTTAATAATTTTCTGAACAGGAGATGTCAATAAGCTAATAAATTCTTTCATAATAACTTGAAATTTAACTAATTGTAAAATCAATCACTGTTTAAAACCCACTTAAAAAGGTTGATAAAGTGTGGGTAATTTTAAGAGTTTTGTGCTTGACAGAAGCGGTTTTATGCCTATATTAGTATTGTTAAGTCGGAAGTACTTTGATAGCCTGAAACAATATCCTTCAAAATCCGAAGCCCTCGGGCTTCATCAGATTTCGGATAATTTAATTTTCAATTCAGACCGGAAATCGTGAGATCATGGCTGGAGGGTAAGATCGAAAAGACAGGCATTACCTATTTTACAAACGTTCTACGGAACGGATGTGATGACAAAGTAACAAGTTTCGGATACTGAAAGTTTGAAAAGACTGAAGAGACGGACTGATCACAGTAATGAAAACTTAATACTTTTGAGCAGTTACGATTGCAAAAAAAGTGAAAACGGAGATCCGAATCGCAAGAAGAAGGTCTCCGTTTTCGTTTTTACACAAATTTGATTTCTCCAGTCATCTTCGGGGCAATTTTTCTTTATTTTTGATCAATGGCGAAAGATAATAGTACAGTTTCTGATAAAAAGATCTTTGTTCTGGATACCTCGGTAATTCTATATGATCATAATGCATTTCAAAATTTCCAGGAGCACGATGTAGCTATTCCGATCCAGGTTCTGGAAGAGCTTGACAATCTTAAGAGTGGAAATGATACCCGAAATTATGAAGCAAGAAGTTTTATCAGGCTTATGGATGAATTATCCAAAAACAAGCTGATCAATGAATGGTCACCATTAAAAGGAAAGGGCAGAGGGAACTACAAAGTTGTAATGGACGATATACCAAACCGTCTTGATGCTGAAAAGATTTTCGGGGAGGGAAAATTTGATCATCGTATCCTGAATTCTGCACTTAATTTACAGGAACAATTTCCTCAAAAAAAAATAGTTCTTGTGTCAAAAGATATTTGTCTGCGTCTAAAGGCTAAAGCACTCAATCTTTATTCTGAAGATTATGAAACCGGAAAGATTAAAAATGTTGAGGAATTATATACAGGTAAGACTTTTGTTGAGAAGTTCTCAAATAAGCTTATAGATGAATTAACCAGAAAAAAAAACCTTTCCATTTCAGTTTCTGAGATTAAAACCAATCATGAGAATCATTTTTTCATCTTAAACGGGAGAAATAAGTCAGCCGCAGCTTACTACAATCCAAGAAATAGAGAACTGGAATATATTCCACATCAATCAGTTTATAATATTGAACCAAGAAATCCTGAACAGGCCTTTGCCATTCATGCTTTATTAAATCCGGAGATCAAATTAGTGACCATCCAGGGAAATGCTGGTACCGGAAAGACATTACTGGCTCTGGCAAGTGCCCTGGAGCAAAGAAAAAATTATCGGCAGATATTTGTTACCAGACCAATAGTCCCATTAAGCAATAAGGATATTGGCTTTTTGCCTGGCGATATAAAATCTAAAATAGACCCGTATATGGCACCGATATGGGACAATTTAAAGTTTATTAAGGATCAGCTAGGCGATGAAAAAGCTCAGGACAAAATTGATGAGCTGGTTTTAAATGAAAAGATTTCAATTGCACCTTTAGCCTATATACGGGGAAGAACCTTAACAAAAATCTTTTTTATTGTTGATGAAGCTCAAAATCTGACCCCACATGAGATTAAGACCATTATCTCAAGAGCGGGAGAAGATACAAAGATTGTATTTACAGGAGAT
Organism: uncultured Sphingobacterium sp.; assembly: GCA_964367725.1. GTDB lineage: Bacteria > Bacteroidota > Bacteroidia > Sphingobacteriales > Sphingobacteriaceae > Daejeonella. The sequence continues at coordinate 1,897 of CAYJAM010000341.1, forward strand.
ATTTATCAGATTGATACACCTTATCTGGATGCAGAGAGCAATGGCTTATCTTACCTGATTGATAAGGCTAAGGACCATCCATTGTATGCGCACATTACTCTTCAGAAAGGTGAGCGTAGTGAATTGGCTAATCTTGCCAACGATTTACTGTAATGAATTAAAATTGTCTTAAAACAAGAAAAGCATATCTCACGACATGCTTTTCTTTGTTAAAATGGTTTATGTTGATTTAGTAAACAACTTTCACATTAACAGCGTTTAGGCCTTTTTTGCCACGCTCAACTTCGTATTGAACTTTATCGTTTTCACGAATTTGATCAATTAGACCAGATGAATGAACGAATACATCCTCATCACCTGATTCTGCGGGTACGATAAACCCGAATCCTTTAGTTTCATTAAAAAACTTTACTGTACCTTCTTTTTGCATTGTGTTATTTATTAATATAATGTCAAAGGTACTCAAATAGATTGAAAACAAATAAATTATTTTTTTACCTCTCAATCAGCAATTATTCTGATAACAATAATTAAATACATTTCCCTGTATACTACGATTACATGAATTGGCTTATAATTAATATTATGTTAAATAGAAATCCACAATATCCCTATCGCATAAGGATTGAGTAAATAAAAAAGGCCTGAACAGTATTCTCTGTTCAGGCCTAAATAATAACTAATTCTAAATTAAAGATTCTCTAGTTTAGCAGAGATTTCCGTAACCTTTTCCTGATTCTTCTTAATGATATAATATGTTTTAAGATTTTCCAGTGCAATTCTTGATTTAGGATCAAGTTCACTTGACTTACTTAAAAAAGGAAAAGCTCTTTCTAGCTCAGCTTCACCAAGCTTGATCATTGCTTCATACTCTTTTTGCTGATTTTGTGGCAGCTGATTTGCCTGATTAAACAAGTTTATACCTTTATTTAAAATAATACCTCCAATATTGGTACTGGCATCTGCAAAGTTAGGATCGATCTTTAATGCACTTAAATAAGCTTCTTCTGCTTTGGCTGATTCTCCAATTGTGCTGTAAGCTATACCCAGATAATATGGATATAATTTATTTCCAGGATTTTTTTGTGCCTGATCAGAAATTTTTGTAATTACTTCTTTCTGTTTACCTGACATTAAGCTCAGCTCGATCTCTTGTGTTGCTAACTGTGTGTCATTAAACTTTGTTGCACCCTCGGATGCTACTGCGATTGCTCTGGCAGTATCGCCTTCCATGGTATAGAGCCGGGAAAGATCAAGATAAATTTGATTATTGGCTGAAAATTTAGTTTTAATCAGTGATTCATAACTTTGAATACCTGCTTTATAGTTTTTTGCATTGATAGCAGATAAACCAGCATAGTAAGTAATGGTTGTGTCTCCCGGACGATAGTTTAAAGCATTATTGAAAGCGGTATATGCATCCGAAAAATTACTTGTTTGATAGGCCTTAACACCTTGATTTAGTTCGTACTGACTAAAAATAGTACCATTTGCATTTTCAAGATTTGCCTTATTCTCACCAGCTTTATCAAGCTCAGTTGCTTTTTTATGTGCAGCCTTTGCCTCATCAATTAATGGTTTTGATGTTGCCGGAATGGTATCCAACAAGGCCATTTCGCCATAAATAAGAGCTTTATAGGTCCATGCGGCAGGATCTTCAAGAGTTTTAGCATGCACAACTGCCTTATC
>CAYJAM010000342.1:0-3583 GCA_964367725.1 uncultured Sphingobacterium sp.
CCCATGGTGCTGCCGATCCGGGTCAATATGTGGGAAAAGAACCTGCAGCTGCCGGTATTGAAGAAATGGGGCTTGGCTGGAAAAACACTTATGGCAGCGGTAATGCTGGCGATACAATTACAAGTGGACTTGAAGGTGCATGGACTACCACTCCAACAAAATGGAGCAACAACTTCTTTTGGAACCTTTTTGGTTATGACTGGGAGTTGTCTAAAAGTCCGGCAGGTGCACATCAATGGAAGCCAAAGCATGGAATGGGCTCTGATTCAGTCCCTGATGCTCACGACCCTTCCAAACGTCATGCTCCAACGATGTTAACAACTGACCTTGCACTTAAAGTAGATCCTGCCTACGAAAAAATTTCAAGAAGATTCCATGAGAATCCGGATGAGTTTGCTGATGCTTTTGCCAAAGCCTGGTATAAGCTTACACACCGTGATATGGGACCAATTTCAAGATATCTTGGAAAAGAAGTTCCTGCTGAAGTATTAATCTGGCAAGATCCAATTCCAGCAGTTTCGCATGAATTGGTTGACAATAATGATATTGCTGCACTGAAGGCAAAGATACTTGACTCCGGGCTTTCAATTTCCCAATTAGTCTCCACAGCTTGGGCTTCAGCATCTACTTTCCGTGGCTCTGATAAGCGGGGAGGTGCAAATGGTGCACGTGTTCGCCTGGCTCCTCAAAAATACTGGGAAGTCAATAATCCTGCTCAACTGGCTCAGGTTCTTGATAAACTGGAAAATATTCAACAGGAATTTAATAGCGCTCAGTCAGGTAATAAGGCTGTTTCCCTGGCAGATATTATTGTCCTTGCTGGTTGTGCTGCTATCGAGAAAGCTGCGCAAAATGCAGGTCAGCATTTGCCGGTTCCATTTACTCCTGGAAGAAGTGATGCTTCACAAGATCAAACCGACGTAGATTCTTTCGCAGCATTGGAGCCACTTGCAGATGGATTCCGCAACTACCAAAAGAACAAAGCGACTTCTTCTGCAGAAGAAATGCTGATCGATAAAGCACAGTTACTGACGCTTACTGCTCCTGAAATGACAGTCCTTGTTGCAGGTATGCGTGTTTTAAACACAAATTTTGATCAGTCCCAGCATGGTGTCTTCACAAAAAATGCGGAAGCATTGAGCAACGATTTCTTCGTGAATCTGCTTGATTTAAACACCACCTGGAAAGCGATTTCTGAATCTCAGCAAGCATTTGAGGGCCGTGATCGTGCAAGTGGTGAAATCAAATGGACTGCGACCCGCGCAGACCTGATCTTTGGTTCAAACTCCGAACTTCGTGCAATTGCTGAAGTTTATGGTTGTGAAGACGCAAAATATAAATTCGTTCAGGATTTTGTTGCCGCATGGACTAAAGTGATGAATCTTGACCGCTTTGATCTGGTCTGATTTAATTACTAATAATTTAATAAAAAGGTGGTCAGGTAATGGACCACCTTTTTTTATACCTTTCTAAATAATAAAATGGCTTTCATTCGATTGACATTTAAAATTGCTGCTAAAGGAAATCAATACCCTTAATTTTTTAATTTCAGGAAACACTTTATAATGATTCAAGACCTCATCCATCAATACCATTTACTCCCCCATCCCGAAGGAGGTTATTTTAAAGAGACCTATCGATCAGTAGAGAGTATTCCGGCAATGGGATTACCATCAAGATTTCCCGCTGAGAGGACTTTCAGCACGGCCATATATTTTCTGCTGCTAAAAGATCTGTTTTCTGCCTTTCACCGCATTAAAAGTGACGAATGCTGGCATTTTTATGAAGGCGACAGTTTGCATGTTCATGTGCTGCACCTAAACGGAAGCTACGAACTGATCCGCCTGGGAAAGAACCGTGATGAAGGAGAGGTATATCAGGCAATCGTACCTGCAGGGGCATGGTTTGCCTCAGAGACAAACGGAGAGTATTCATTTGTGGGCTGTACAGTAGCTCCTGGATTTGATTTCGAAGATTTTGAACTGGCCAAAGCTGCTGAACTGAAATCAGAATATCCCATATCTGAAAACTTAATTGAAAGACTTTGTCGTCAGTGAAAATTTTTTAAATTACAGTATAATTAATACAAGTTTTCATTCATGAGAATTCTATCATTTATTCTGGCTGTAATTATATTTCCAACAAGTATAATTGCTCAAAAAATAACCCCAAGGGCAAAAAACATATTGATTATTTATTCTGATGATCATAGTTATCATGCCCTGGGTGCTGCCGGGAACAAGGAGATTTCGACACCAAATCTGGATAAACTGGCAAAATCAGGATTGATGTTTACCCAAACTCATGTAATGGGAGGACATCAGGGTGCAGTTTGTATCCCAAGCAGGGCAATGCTGTTAACGGGTCGTTACGTAAACAGAATGCCCGGAGATGGAAACATAATCCCTGACAGTATTGTAAGCCTTCCTGAGGTTCTGCGTAAACAAGGCTATAACACCTACCATACCGGTAAATGGCATAGTGATAAGGCCTCACATAACCGCATGTTCAGTACTGGCGGTGATATATTTTTTGGCGGAATGCATTTTCCAAAATTTGGCGGACAGGAACATCCGACAGTATCTCTTTTTGACAGCACGGGCGTTTATAATGAAAACCGAAAGCGGGTCAGCGATATTTATAGCACAACGCTGTATGCGGAAAATGCTATTAAATTTTTGAGCAGTTCAACGGCAAAGTCAAATCCTTTTTTCTGTTATGTGGCTTTTACTTCGCCGCATGATCCAAGAACTCCTCCAGGAAAATTTTCGACAATGTATGATCCGGCAAAAATTTCATTGCCGGCAAATTTCCTAATTAAACATCCCTTTGATAACGGTGATTTGAACGTACGGGATGAACAATTATTACCTGTTCCCCGGGATCCGGAGGCCATAAAAAAAGACATTGCACTGTATTATGGGATGGTCAGCGAAATGGATGCCCAGGTTGGCCGAATCTTGGAAGCACTGGAGAAAAGCGGCTTGAAAGAAAACACCTTAATTGTTTTTGCAGGTGATAATGGCCTGGCAGTCGGTCAGCATGGATTACTCGGCAAGCAAAATCTTTATGAGCACAGCATCAGGGTGCCCATGATCATGTCAGGACCCGGTATACCAGTTAATAAGAAAACTGAAGGATTCACCTACCTTAGTGATATTACACCTACAATAATAGATTATCTGGAGGTAAAAAGACCATCAAGTGTAGAAGGCCGTTCATTATTGCCAGTCATTAAGGATCCATCAAGAAAAGTCAGATCATCTATTTACAATGTTTATGGTCACTGGAGCAGAAGTATCAAATCTGAGGATGGATTTAAAATGATCGTTTATAATGTGGATGGCGCTTTAACTACTCAATTATTTAATCTCAAAAAAGACCCTCTGGAAATTAATGATCTTTCCAAAGATCAGGCCTATAACCAAAAGATCCTGCAAATGAGAGCACTGCTGAAACAACAAATGACCGCAGCATTTGATGATCTAAATATTGATCTGCCTGATTGGGGGCGAACAAAAAACCAGAAACCAAGGGGTAGTTAATTTATATAAAAGCTATTAAAATGAATTTCAAGGGTTCA
>CAYJAM010000343.1:0-3579 GCA_964367725.1 uncultured Sphingobacterium sp.
CCAGCGAGTTTATCAAAGTATTTATCCCTTCTCTAACAGCCATGATTGGCTTTTGGGCTACACTATCGCTCAATATGCCGGACTTTACCCGCTTTGGCCGCTCCCAAAAGGAGCAGACAATCGGTCAAGTTATTGCTTTGCCCACAGCCATGGCATTTTTTGCCGCCATGGGTGTGATTATTACATCGAGCGCTATGGTCATCTATCCCGATGCCAAACTCGATGAGCTATGGGACCCGGTCAAGCTGATTGGTCGCTTTGAGACACCCTGGGTAGTCGTCATTGCCATGTTTACAGTGGCTCTGGCCACACTCTCTGTCAATGTGGCAGCCAACGTGGTCTCACCCGCCAATGATTTTGCCAATGCCTTCCCCCGCTTTATTTCGTTTAAAACTGGTGGATTAATCACCGGTCTACTGGGTGTAGCGATGCAGCCCTGGCGCCTCATTGCCGACCCCTCGGGCTACATATTTATGTGGTTGCAGGGTTACTCTGGCGGACTGGGCTCTATAGCTGGTGTGCTCATTGCCGACTACTGGATTTTGCGTAAGTGCGATCTCCATCTGGCCAGCCTCTACAGAGTCGATGGCGCCTACACATATACTGGTGGTATCAATTACAAAGCGGTCATTGCCACTGTCATTGGTTGCTTCTTTGCCTGGATCGGTGCTTTTGTCCCTGCTTGCAAAGGGCTCTATGACTACGGCTGGTTTGTAGGCTTTGGCGTAGGCCTTGTTGCATATACACTACTCAGCCCGCGGCGCAAATAATTTGCCACAACACTGCCCAAAGTGTTTTTGCCAGGCCAAACTATGGCTTTGGCTTTAGTACATTGTTAGTGGAGATAGCTCCAAGATTTCCCAATTAAGACAAAGTGGTACGCCCAGGGCGTGGCTACCGCTATGCGAGGCAATATGATTCGACCAATTAAAGACCACAAAGACCGCTTTACTTTTCCTATTCTTGCGGCTCTGACCAAATTTGTTTTAGGTTTATTCTTTCGCCAGATCATCGTCAAAGGACGCGAAAACCTGCCTAAGAGCGGACCTTTTATCTGTATCGCCAATCATTCATCGAGATTTGATGGACCGACTCTTGGCTGTATTCTTGATAGACCAGCTAATTTTATGGTCTCGCCTTATGAGCTTAAGGGCTTCCAGGGCTGGTTACTAGGCAAAGTCGGTAGCTTTAGCTCAGACCCACGCCAAGATTTTGTCAGTCATATCAAAGCACGCACAGCCAAGGGCGAGCCTTTTGTGATTTTTCCTGAGGGCACAACTTATTATGATGGTTACACCCATCCATTTAAAAAGGGCGTAGCTAAACTGGCTCTACAAGCCTATAGTGCCGGTATCAATTTACCAGTGGTGCCAGTAGCTATTGACTATGATTTTAAAAAGCCAAGACAAGCCCGCTTTAACATCGGTCAACCTGTGGACATAACTGAGTACGGTAAAGCTTTGACCCCCGCCACAAAAGACGCCGTCACAGCCAGTTTGCTCAGCGCTCTTGAGCGTGAGGTATTGTCTCTTAGAGCTGAGCTTGGCTGTACAGCTGACGCCCAAAAGCTACTGGCTAGCCGTGAGGCATTAGGACCGGTAAATTTGCCTGTTGGCAATCAATTGATCGAGGATAGAGCGCTGCTTTTTGGCTAGTAAATGGTAATCTGAGTGGATGCTCAGTAGAGATTACTATGCCATCAAAAAGACCAGAGCGGCTCTGCGTGCCCTACTAACTTTTGGTGTGCTCTCTATCTCCGTGGTATTGCTGGTCAGCTGTACGTCTGGGCTTATTGCTATTTTGTCCCAGGACTTAAATACAGCTCTGGTCCAAGGTGCTAGCGAGTCTATCCATGCGTTAATTGCCACACTGTCTGTCTGGTCATTGTTTTTGCCCATTGTCGTTTACTTTGGCACCAAATACAGTAGCAAGATAAATGGCTTGAGTGGTGGCACGGTAGTCCTGGCAGTTTGTATCTTTGCTATCTCGATGACGCTCAGGGGGCTGCAATTTCCTCTCTGTATCGATGATGCCTATATTGATTTTAGATATGTCCACAATTTTTTGACTGGTTATGGTTTGACATTTCAAAACTGCTTTGTAAATAGCACCAGCACAGTCAATCCACTGGGTATATCGTCTCCCTTGCACATATTTTTGTTGACTGTGGTCAATCAGCTCTTTAGTGGCTTTGATGTCGCTGCCATATCGCGTGCCGTTAATTTGTTTTTGGATGGGGGCAATTTGCTTTTGCTCTTTGTCCTGGTCTTGCTACTCTCCGGTAGAGGCGCTGTGGCACTCAGTGCCATGGTCATCTATGGACTGTCTGACTACACTATCGGCGAGGTAGTGCGCGGCAAGGAAGCACCTCTACTAGTAATGCTCATGCTCGGCTATTTGATTTTTGCCGCAGCAAAAATGTCCCGCGCCCGTGCTACTGTAGCGGGACTCTTTGCCCTGACTAGACCCGAGGGCATACTGGTTTTGGCTTCAGATTTTGTCTATCAAGTATGCAGGGGCAAGGGTATTGCCCAGCTCTTTAGGCAATATTTGTATTCCATTATTTGTCTGGTTGTGACCTCGACTATATTGTTTGTTTATTTTGGCGCTGTGGTGCCAAGCGGTATGGTGGCAAAATGGATCATTTACGATAGACCGCCTTATTTTGGTTTTGCTCAGCTAGGTGAGTATCTGGCACGCAATATATTTGGTATCAGTCTGGTGGCTAACAACGATGGACTGGCTTATTTATTGAGCTTTGCTCTGTATTTTTTGCTTTTGTCTGTGGCTACTAGACTGCTCTGGAGCAAGCTTGCTTTGCGTGGATATCTCATTAGTCTATACGTGCTGGGGCTGTTTTTTGGTGGGTTAAACGCTGTTATCTTTCCCTTCCCCTGGTACTTTGCCTGGTGGTCGCTCTTGCCCGCTCTGGTGTGGTCGCACTGGGCTCAGGTTTTTGCACCAAATAAAAAACGCATATTTTATGCAACTGCTTTTGGTGTCATGGCTACTGTCGGTCTCTGGTCGCAGACAGCCCCTGGTGAGTACTGGTTTAATCTCAAGTCCGCCTTTGGCAATCTGCCTTTGCCGATATTTAAGATAGACACGATGCAGGGGCGCCTGCCTGCCTATATCGAAGCTGCCGAGTATGTCAACAAACTGGCTAAAAAAGGCGATCTGGTGGCCTGCTCGGAGCTAGGCGTGCTCGGCTATACTTTGCACGATGTGCGTATATTGGACTTGCATGGCATCATCTCGCCCGAGATGCTTGAGCTATACAAACAGCCCGGGCGTGTGGTGAGCAAAGATTCGCTGATAACCTTTCCCGCCGCATTTGCCAGTCGACTCAAGCCTGATTGGATTATCACTTACGATATCTTTGTGCGCGAGAGTCTTTTTAAAGACAGCTACTTTGCTCAAAATTATCATCTGGTCAAAGTCTACCCCTACAATTTTTTTGATAGTCAGGGGCTTTTTGTTTATGCCAGGAATTGAGCACGATTTGCTTTGGAGCATCGGAGGAGCGGTGGCAAAGTCCTTAGACTTTGTGGATGCGACGTTTGATAGAGACTTATTGTA
>CAYJAM010000344.1:0-3578 GCA_964367725.1 uncultured Sphingobacterium sp.
GGGCATACCAGGTTCTGGTAGCTCAGAAAATACGATGAGTTTGGAAAACCCAGTCTCATCCTACAATCTGATGAAGGATGTGATGAAATACCGGAAACTTGATTCACATGTGCATGCTCATCTATTTGACGGCGGACCGGAAGGCAATATTGCTTTTGCCGACCGCTTGGGAATTGATAAAATGTATATTTCACTTCCGGCTTACAGCGGAGAAGGAACACCTAAAGAATTCCGATCCTACAATGATTTAATGCTGAAATGCATGAAACAATATCCTGACCGTTTGACCGGACAGTTTACCCTGAATGCCATTTTTCAGAAAGAATCATTAGAAGAAATAAAGCGCTGTATTGATTTGGGTATGGTAGGATTAAAGGTGTATACCCAGTTAAAAATCAATGACCCCTTGTTTTATCCGATCATCGAAAAGATGATTGATTTAAATATGATCATTCATATGCATGCTTATACTCAACTTGGCCTGGGTGGTTACAGGATGAAGTATAATATAGGGATCAGACCACAAACATCAATACCGGAAGATTTTGTAGAAATAGCTCAGAAGTACCCAGAAGCCATGTTTCAATATGCACATATAGGAGGAGGGGGCGATTGGGAATATGCCTGTAAAATGTTTGCTAAACACCCCAATATTTATGTAGATACCTCAGGGAGTAATAATGCCGAGAACATGATTGATTTTGCGGTGAAATGCCTTGGAGAAGATCGCCTTTTCTTTGGATCAGATAATTGCTATTACCAGAGCGTTGGAAAGATTCTGGCTTCAAATCTCACCGAAAATCAGAAGAAAAAGGTCTTTTTTGATAATTACAATACTGTTTTAAAAAAATCAGGAAGAAATGTTGATTGATATTAATGCATATGTCGGTCACTGGCCATTTATGCAACTTAAGTATACTACCTGTGATGCCCTTCATGAACGAATGAGCAAATTCGGCGTGGATATTTCGGTAATCAGTAACCTGAATGGGATTTTTTATAAAAATACACAGTCGGCAAACGAAGAATTGTTCGAAGAGATCAAATCAAAAGCAAAATTCCGTGACCGTTTTATTCCATTTGCAGTCATCAACCCAATTTATGCTGGCTGGCGTGATGATCTGGATGTATGTATTAACAAATATGGGTTTAAAGGTGTGCGAATCTATCCTAAATACCATGATTTCGAAATTCAGGACCCGGCATGTATTGAACTTGTAAAACGGGTTCGCGATTATGGCTTACCAGTTGCTTTCAATTTCAGAATGGATGACAGCCGTCAGCGTTCATGGATGGACATCTCAAATCTTAAGGATAATGTGATCAGGGAATGGAATCTCAAGAATATTCTGCCGATAATAAAAGCTGTTCCCGATGCAAAATATATGATTCTGAACTTTGCCAATGCAGCAACTCTGAATGCTGATGAAATGGCGCTGATCAAGAATGCGGATTTGTTATTTGATACTTCGGGCAGGACAATTACAAATATGTCTGATTTTCTGAAAATCTATGGATCTGATAAATTTGCATTTGGTACTCATTCACCGATTCTGGATTATCTGACCGGATTGCTAAGAATAGAATCATTAAGTCCGGGAGAAGCTGATGATACAATTAAGGAAATGCTGAGATCTGGAAATGCTAAAAAATTATTATCTATTTAATTGTTTATCAATTAATTGTAATAACTAATTAAATTAATAATTTATATAGAATGCTCTTTAAAAATCAAAATCTTATGAGAGTTACTTATGTGTTCCTATTTTTAATCTCTGTTTACATGAGTCCTGTAGTGCATGCTCAGGAGAGGATTGCGGAATGGGTAATGGAAACACCCAATGCCGCATGGCAGGCCAGGGATTCACAGGGAGAGCTTGTATATAAAAACAAACTCTGGATATTTGGAGGCTGGTTTAATTCGCAGGAAGCACCACCGCGAGACGTCTGGAGCTCTCCTGATGGTAAAAGCTGGAAACTACAGACTAATTCAGCACCATGGATACACAGCGACCTGTCGATGTCTATTACCTTCAAGAATAAAATGTTTATGATGGGGGGCTGGTATAATGGTCGGCTTAAAGGCCATTCAGCAAGTAATAAGGTATGGACTTCTAAAAATGGGGTTGACTGGAAGCTTGAAACCAACCAGGCAGCCTGGTCACCGAGAATAGCGTCTGCTGTAGTAGAATTTAAAGGGAAACTATGGCTGCTGGGAGGTACTGAGAACTACTATTTTGGTGACCAAACCAGTCTTAAAAATGATGTCTGGTACTCTACAAATGGGAGGGACTGGCAACTGGCTACGGCAGATGCAGGCTGGTCGCCCAGGGCTTATCATCAGGCTGCCGTTTTGAATGGGAAAATTTACGTCTTTGGAGGTGGGAATTATGTACCGGAGTATCATGCTAAAAATGATGTATGGAGCTCTGAGGATGGTATTCATTGGACGAAACTTAGCAATGCTGCACCCTGGCATGAGCGTTTATGGTTTTCATCCGTTGTTTATCGCGACCGGATATGGGTAATGGCGGGATGGTCTAATAATCCTTATAAAAATCATTCGGATGTTTGGAGCACTAAAGATGGAATAAACTGGGAAGAGTTTAAAACAGCAAATGTGTGGAAAGGCCGTCATGAACAATCAGCCTTTGTTTTTCAGGATAAAATATGGATAGCAGGGGGAATGACACCGCCATTGGTTAATGATGTCTGGTCATTAAAACTTCCGGAGGAATGGGAATAGGGAATAGGAAATAGGAAATAGGGAATAGGAAGTACTTAGTTACAGAATGGATATGTCATTTTCAATGGACTAATAAATCACTGATAACTGACAACAGATAACTGGCAACTATTTAAGCTTTTCTGGAAAAACCACTGATTATTTCATTTGAAGTAACTGTGTACTGACCATACATCTCGAAAAAGAGCAAGGCTCCATTGGTCTGAAGCAAACCGGCCTGTGTTTCTCTGGATTCCATTCCTGTTGTACAATCCCGGATTACACTCACCTGATATCCACGATAATTCATTTGTAAAACACCGTAATCTCTGGTGATCAGACAAGCATTTGTATTAAAGCCCGCAAAGAACAGGAACAGTATTCCTTTTTGTTTACAATAGCGGTGCAATTCCTCCCCATATGCAATAACTGCCTCATTATTCATTGGAACAACTTTGGGGTGAAAGGTTAGCGGTGTGAGTGCATTGCGCTCTGCTTCTTTTGGAGTAAAAGGGCGTCTGTATGCAGAATATGGCCCACTTAAATTACGAAAATCTTTAGGTGGCCAGTTATCAGGAACTGGTTTTAGTTCGGTCTCTGTCATCAGTTTAACCCAGTTTTGATGTGTTTTTGCGACTGGGGGTGATGGACAGTGGATTACTTCCATTCCGTACTCTCTGCAACTTTTTAATAAAGGAACATATTTTTCATTAATAATCTTTTCTGCCCTTTCTTCGGGTTCCTTCAGATAGTGTCGCTGCCATACATCAAGTAAAACAAGCGCACATTGAGAAACCGGAATATTCCAGTTTAGGTTTGCCTGTTTGGTATTAAGCTCAAGCCATTCTTCACC
>CAYJAM010000345.1:0-3539 GCA_964367725.1 uncultured Sphingobacterium sp.
TGACCAGTTCGTTTAAGGGAGCAGAAACCGGAGCAGGACGTACGCCCTGATAAGCTTCTGCAGTCGAAACCTGCACATCCGGCATTACCAATACAACGAAAAAATGGCTAAGATCCAGATCCAGAGGACTCAGCTGATCTCCCTTTTCAATTGCATAAGCCGGCTTGTTCTGAATAAAAAAAGCGCAATCAGAACCAATTTTTGAGGCATAATGCTCCATTTGGGAGTTTCCCATTCCCAGACTAAATTTTTGATTCAAGAGGCTGATGAAAAATGAAGCATCAGAAGACCCGCCTCCCAATCCTGCACCAATTGGAATATGTTTGTGTAAATGTATTTTGACAGGAGGTAGCTTAGTATAATCGTTTTTCAGCAAATGATAGGCTTTTAAACAAAGATTATCATCTGTATTCCCTGGAATATTTATGCCTGATGTACTAAACTGCAGTTCATCAGCCTCAACCACCTCCAGGGCATCTTTGATTGCGAGAGGATAAAAGACCGATTCCAGATTATGATAACCATCAGGGCGCTTACTGATAATATTTAAGCCTATATTGATCTTGGCATTCGGAAAAAGAATCATATTGTGAACATACTGATATATTTATGAACAATTTTAGGATGCCAAAATTACATTTATTTTATTTGCACTGAAAAGCAAAAAGCTGAAAGCAAAAAGCTGAAAGCGCGGCCATAACTAACCAAGAATTAACAGAATGAAACAATATCACGAGTTGATGCAGCATGTTCTGCAAAACGGAACCCAAAAACATGATCGCACAGGAACTGGCACGATCAGTGTATTTGGCTATCAGATGCGTTTCAATCTTCAGGAAGGCTTTCCACTGCTAACCACCAAGAAAGTGCACCTGAGGTCAATTATTCATGAATTGATCTGGTTCCTGAAGGGTGAAACGAATATTAAATACTTGAAGGATAATGGGGTTAGTATATGGGATGAATGGGCTGATGAAAATGGCGAACTCGGACCGGTATATGGCTCTCAATGGCGTTCATGGCCTACCCCGGATGGCGGACATATCGATCAGATTACCCAAGTCATCAAACAGATTCGTAATAATCCGGATTCAAGACGCCTGATTGTTTCGGCATGGAATGTTGCAGAAATTGAAAATATGGCACTTCCGCCCTGCCATAGTTTCTTTCAGTTCTATGTTGCAGATGGTAAGTTAAGCTGCCAGCTTTATCAGCGTAGTGCCGACATATTTTTGGGGGTTCCTTTTAATATTGCCTCCTATGCCCTCTTAACCATGATGGTAGCACAGGTTTGCGGATTGGAAGCAGGCGATTTTGTACACACCTTTGGAGATGCGCATCTTTACAATAACCATCTGGATCAAACCAGGTTACAATTAAGCCGGGAATGCAAAGCCCTTCCTGTAATGAAGCTAAATCCGGAGATCAGGGAAATTTTTGATTTTAAGTTTGAAGACTTCAGTCTGGAAAACTATGACCCGCATCCCCATATAAAGGGAGCTGTAGCTATCTAATCTAAGCATATGAATATTAATCTGATTGTTGCCATTGATGAAAAGAACGGAATTGGCAAAAACAATCTCCTACCCTGGCATCTCCCGGCAGATCTGAAACATTTTAAAACGATCACTACCGGGCATCCCATCATTATGGGAAGAAAAACCTTTGATTCTATCGGAAAAGCCCTGCCCAACAGGAGAAATATTGTAATAAGCAGGCAATCCGGTTTGATAATTCCAGGTGCAGAAGTAAGCAATACATTGAATAATGCAATTGAATTATGTGAAGGCGAGAAGGATATTTTCGTGATTGGCGGTGCGCAAATATTTGAACAGGCACTTCCAGTTGCTGATGTACTTTATCTTACAATAATACATGAGGATTTTGATGCCGATGTATTTTTCCCTGCAATTAATCTGAATGAATGGACAGAAGAAGAAAAAATTCTTCATGAACCTGATGAAAAGAACTTATATTCTTATAGTTTTATCAAATACAAAAAAGCCTGAATTTCTTCTGTAATTTTCTGTGTTAAAGAATTATTCCAAAAAACAAAAATTTAGTTAGCTTTGGCGTCTTAACCAAAATAGGCTTAAATCAACATTAATAGACAATTAAAATAAAATGCAAGGTAAAGGATTAGTAAAATTCGCAGCAATAGCGCTCACTATAGCGTGTTTGTATTCCCTCTCGTTTACGTGGATAGCGAATAAAGTTGAAAAAGATGCACAGAAATATGCAAAAGGTGATGCTGTAAAAGAGAAAGTTTATCTTGATTCAGTAGCCTCATTACCAGTGTATAGCAGCCTGAGCTATATCACCTATCAGTACGCGAAAGAGCGTGAAATACCACTTGGACTTGACCTAAAAGGTGGTATGAACGTGACAATGGAAATCGCATTGAGTGACATGGTTCGTAACCTTGCAAATAATAGCACTGACGCAAACTTTAATGCAGCAATCAAAAATGCTGAAGCCGCTATGGCAACAGGTGAAAGTGATTTCATTGGGGTATTTGGCAAAGAGTTCGAAAAAATCAGTCCGAACAGTAAACTTTCCCCATTATTTGCGACAAAAGAGAATTCAGCAAACCTGAAGATTGATGCCAGCAATCAGGATGTTTTAAATTTTCTGAGAAAATCTGCTGATGGTGCGATCGACCTTTCTTTTAATATTCTCCGCACCCGTATTGATAAGTTTGGGGTAACCTCTCCTAACATTCAAAAACAACAGGGAACCAACCGTATTCTGATTGAACTTCCTGGTGTAACAGATCCGGATCGTGTACGTAAATTACTTCAGGGATCTGCAAAACTTGAATTTTGGGAGACCTATGATAATGCTGAGATCTTCAGTTTACTTCAGAATGTAAACAGTATTCTGGCATCAACTATTAAATCTGCTGATACTGCGAGCACATCTGCTGCTCAGGATACAAGTAAAAGTAAACTTGCAGCTTTAGGTAAAAAAGACAGTTCTGTTGTTGATAGTGCTGCTGCCTTGAGTAAAGTGCAAGCCGAGCAGGCAAAACTTAATCCATTGTTTGCAATTTTAAATCCTGCTACTTATCAGGGTCAGGACGGCCAGGTTAATTTACGCCCGGGTCCGGTTGTTGGATATTCAGCTTTAAAAGATACTGCAAAAGTAAACTCATACCTTTCTTCAGCGGCTGTAAGAGCTGTTATTCCACAGAATATCAGACTATTCTGGGGTGTAAAGCCTATGTCAGAAGAAAGCAAGGTATTTGAACTTTATGCTCTTAAAACCAGCAATTTAGGTGGCGGCCCTGCACTCGAGGGAGATGTAATTTCTGACGCCCGTTCTGATTACGATCAGAAAGGTAATCCTGAAGTAGTAATGGTTATGAATGCAGATGGTGCGCGGGCATGGCGTTCAATTACTGCTGCTGCATCAGCTGATCCAAACAATAAAAAAAGTGTTGCCATTGTACTCGATAATCTGGTTTACTCTGCTCCTACTGTTCAGGGAGAAATTCCAAATGGTATTTCATCGATCAGTGGAAGCTTTAAAGTTGAAGA
>CAYJAM010000346.1:0-3520 GCA_964367725.1 uncultured Sphingobacterium sp.
GAATACATTGCAGAGGGAATTTCCTTTTGGATTCCCATATTGTCCTGCTGGGATTCAGATCCATCAATTTCAGTTAGGGATTCAAATTTGCGAACCTGTGAGGCAGAAGGATTTAGTATTGTAATCTTCCCTTTACCGGGGTTTTTCTCAGAAAAAACAGCCTTTGATTGTGAAGGAAGTTCAACAATCCGTACAGATTGGATGTCAGAAAGAGTAATATACAAGGACGAACTTGCCACCTGAGCCTGAATTTCAGCGGCAATAAAAAAGAAAAGTACAAAGCTCAGTAAGACTTTCATATATTCTCCTACGATAAATATATGAAAAGGTTACACTAATCAAAGAAATATTTTTACCTATTAGGCAATTTATTTGGCGAAACGAATTTCTTAGTTTCGATCTTTCTTGGCTTGATAATCAGTTTTATAGTAAGATTTGCCGGACTTTCAGAATCGAGTAAGATCTCCGGGATATTCTTCTCAACCTCCACTTCCGGTGGCAGATTCGTACTATCCACAGAGAGGGTATATTTGCCTATCGGAAGATAAAAGATGATCTGGCCTTCCAGATTGGTTTTGGTAACATACTTTACATTATTTTCATCAGTTGCAATAACAGTTATTCCCTGTAAATTCCGATTGATCTCATAACTGAACTGATCAAAGCTATAAACTATATTCCCTTTAATAGTTCCTGTTCTTTTAAGAGGAATTTCAAGTCTGTGTTTCTTTTTGTCGAGGTTGATATACTGATCGGCGGCATACCAGCCTTTGGTATTTGACATGCTGATGCGATAGTTCTCATGAGGTAGTTTCTTATAGACAACTGATCCTGAAGCATCTGTAATAAAAGCGACGTCGTTAATATAAAGTAGATGGCCCTCTGCTTTTGTATCCCCCTGATCAAAAATATTATTCTGGTTCATATCCTTATATACAATTACCTCCAGGTCACTATTTACAGCACCGGCTTTAGGTAAGGATAATTTTTGAGTAATACCTACCTCCAGAAGACTAAACTGGTAATTACTGAACCGGTTATGATTTATTGAAGTATAAATACTGGATTTAGGTAAAATATCATACTCTGCCCTGCCGGTGAGGAAACTGCTGCTGCCATATGATGAATTATTCATTAATGCCAAACCGGCTTCCACTTTTAACTTATCACGGTAAAAATTCTTTCTGACAGTCGGGATAATGCTAAAGATTCTGGGAGATTCCTGACTTCTAAGAAAATTGTTTACCGCTTCACCAACATAAAAGGTCCCGAACTGTAGTGTTGAACTTAGATTAAAGATTCCTCTTTTATAGTTAAGATTAGAACGGAAATGAAAGCGCAGCCCTTCGTTGAAAGAAGTGCTGTAATAACCACTTTCAGCATTTAATGAGAGGTACTGATTATTTGATATTGGATAATTAAACGAGGAATTAATATTCCAGTAGCTCAGAGTATGAACTTCTTTAGTAGAACCGGGTAAGCGGAAGGCATTATTAGATTCCTGAAAATATAGCGGTGAAATTGAAGCTATCATTTTTTTTAAAATCGTGCCCGACATTCCTATTTCAGCTCTCATCGTGCTAAACTTTGGCATAAACAACCTAAAAGTTGAGAAAGTTTTAGGTGCGTAGTAATTATAATCAAATCCAGCCCAGATATTAGATCTTTCTCTCATGAATGTGATCCTTTCATTAAAAGACAGTGCCCCTCTCCTCATTCCCGGATAATATCCTGAACTATAATAATTTGAGCTGTTGATTACGATTTTTTTGATTGTTCCGGTTATATTCAGTCCGGAGGCAAAGCTTGGTTTAACTATGCTGATACTATCCCGCTGCTGTGTATGACCTGCACTTAGATTCGCTGCAATACGTAAACCTTTAAATTTTGTCAGGGTGTAATTATTGCCCAAAATTGCACTCTTGGAGTTCTGCAGTGGACTTATTTCATAAATAACATTGGTGGAAAACTCCGAATTTTCATTTCTGTGAGTATAGCCGGCCCAGCCCGCACTACCGGAAGGCAAAAAATTATAAGATTCATTGCCAATCAAATTGGAATTCCCATCCAGAAAACCCACATCATAAGAATCATTATTTGTGGTATCATTCAAAAATACATTTGCTCCTCTCCCGCTTAGATTGATATCCATATTCTTATTAATATTCCCTGCGGTTACCCCCATATTACTTGTTTCATAACTGAGCCAGGTATTCCTCATCATAGGGGGTGAGTACGCGTTCTTCCAATCGGTATAATCAAGACTATAACCCAACATACCTGATTTAAGTTCAAGGTTACCTTGTCCGTTCAGCAGGTAGGATTCATTACTTGAGAACATTCCCTGAGAACTGAGGGAAATGCTATTGGCATTATAGGAATCACTTAAATTAGGATCATGATAAGCCCGATCACTCCGACCACTTTGAACTCTGACATAAGCCATTCCAAAGACATCACCATTGGAATAAAGCCCGGTAAAGGTTACATCGAAACCTTCAGACTGGAACATTTTCCTGGTAACAGGCTTTGAGATTGTAATCAGGGTATCTGATGATGGCTGGATTGTTAACTCCTGAGTGGCATGAAATGCCTGATTTTGAAATACAGCTGGAAAGCGATTAATCAAAGTTATTCGCTGCGCAGTATTCCCCGGATTGGAAATTCTGACAGGTATTCTTATTGAATCGCTGGAGGCATCAATAAGGATACTCGAAACCAGTGAAAACATATTCACGTTTCTCTTCACGGATACCTGCACAATTGTTTCTGTAGCCATAAGCAGATTATTACTTTCATCAGAAAGTACAAACCTGATTACATGCCTCTGCCCAGAAACAGTTTTTTTGGTTATAAATACTTTGACAGGGATGAATAAACTATCACCCGGCTTGATTGAGACGCTTGTCTTACTCTTACTAATCAGGTTGATACTTTTCTCAGGATTGATACTTATTGTTCCTGTCAGTGGTACAGTTCTTTTATTGACCAGCTTTAAAGTGAGATCAACAAGTTCTTCATTTGAAGCACTAACCAGTGGTTTAGAAGGTATTAAAACAATTGTTGAATCGTTTGATTGCGCTTTAAGTTCTACAGAATCAAAAATGAAAACTGATAACAGGACAATGAAAAACAAAAATACATACCTTGTTTCCCGCCTGGTTATCGACCATGGAAAAGGTCCATTCAAACGAAATGAATTGAATAAATAATGTGATATTCTTGTTTTCACTCTAAAGATCCTGAAAATCTGTTCGGCTTCTAATTAGGTAGCGCTATTGAGGAATAATTACAAATAAAACAGTGGTATTAAAAGTTCCGGTTTTCCCTGCCAGCCTGCTGTCATTCGCCGCAGTATAATACCTTAGGTCATATTCCGTAACCTGTTGGGTATTATCAACCATGGGATTAGTGAGAATAATCTGGTCGACGGTTGAAAGTGCACGGGTAAAAGTAGATATTCCTCCTGAAGTTGGTGTATACTTTGTGGTCTGAACATTAACAGCTGCCACCGGTATCG
>CAYJAM010000347.1:0-3500 GCA_964367725.1 uncultured Sphingobacterium sp.
TTATCAATTTTGTGTAAACCAAATATAAATTATGAAAAAGATTTTACTCTCAATTTTTGCGCTGGCTATTCTCGCAGCCTGCAATAGTCCGAAAACTGAAACCCAAACTGTTGAAATAGTAAAAGGTACGGCTGTTTTTGGCGATTCCATAAAAAATGATCAGGTCATTGAACTTGCATCCATTCAAACTGAAATGAAGGGTGAGAGTAAGAAAGACATGAAAATTAAGGGTGTGGTGAAAGAGGTGTGTCAGGAAAAAGGTTGCTGGATGACCATGACCCTCAATAATGGAGATGATATGAGGGTGACCTTTAAAGATTATAAGATTTTTGTTCCCAAAGATCTTGGAGGCAAAGAAGTTGTTCTTGACGGGTTTGCTTATACCGATACTACTTCAGTTGAAAAGCTAAGGCATTATGCAAAGGATGGTGGGAAGAGTGAAGCAGAAATTGCTGCAATCACCAGTCCAAAAGTACAACTGGCTTTTGAAGCGAAGGGTGTTGTTGTGATGAATTGATTTTTTGTTTTAAATATTTAAAAGGAGCTATTCCGATAAGGATAGCTCCTTTTTTATTAAACAGTTTTATAGGAAAATTCAATAATTAACACACCTTCACTACCTCCATATTCAATAATTGACCGAGTTTCTCAATTTTTGAACTGATATGCCCAATTCCTACCGCGCAGTGATGGGCAGGCCCATAGCTATTCCAGTTGTTCACAAAATTTCTTGCCCCGATGGGGAATTTATACCTGCTGTTGGTATTACCTATCTGCAGGATGGGGCCCGGGACTGATTCTCCTTCTGCCACTAAAAGCATCAGTCCGCCACCACTTTTTTCTGCAACAGAAAGCAGTGTCACCGGTCCGTTTTTAACCATCATCTCCACTGAAACGCCCTTGCCAACTTTTCCATGATAAACATGAAGTGGACGCACTCTGGTTTTACCTTCTGCAATTGCAATATGACCCGGACCATCATGGCCCATCAAAATAACATCGTCTTTAAAATCCATCGCATAATATTCGGTAAAGGAGCCGCCCGCACCAAATGAATCCATGATCTTCATCGCCTGAACGTTCTTAATTTCATACTCACCGGCAACCGGGATACCATTTGCGGTAAGTAATGAATTGCCTAAAATGATAGAAGAGATGGCTTCTTCATTTTCAATATTTCCGGTTCCTTTATAATAATAGGCCATTGAACCCAGCTGGTGTTTTGCAACCAGTTTATCAAGGGCTACCGAAGTGATGGCAGCTTTCTCCATCTCGTCATGTGGGCAGTCAGATTGTACGTCAAATGTCTCATTGAAAAGTTTCAGTCTATCGTTCAGCTCTTCCTTGCTCACTTCTTTTCTAAGGCTTGCCAATTCTTCAACTTCAATGAGTTCAATATGGCCTCCGAAGTGCGCATATTGCTGGGTAAGATCTGTGTAGATATCCAGCATTCCACTGTAATAATGACCCATGCAACCGAGTCGGTTATAGGCCATGATATTGGCCACTTTCGCAGCCTGTACCCACTCGGTAACCTGATTCCAGCATAATTCATCATCATGCAGCATTCCAGTGATCTGATGGAATTTAACACCAACTCTGTTAAACACATTTGCGATCTCTGGAACAGGGCAAGCCGAACAGTATGAAAGCCATTCACCGGTCATTTTGGTTCGGTCTGTCAAGGCATTGAATGAGGTATAGTCAATTGCAGCTTCGGGAGCAAGATTCAGAATAATAACCGGAACCTTGGCGCGCTGAACTACCGGCAATACGGTTGATGACAATGCATATGTAGTAACATATAAAAAGATCAGATCTACATCCTCAGTTTTAAATAATTTCCCTGCCTTAAAAGCTTTATCGGGATTATCTACAAGTCCGGCATTAACAATTGAAGGATGGATGTCAGAAAGCTTTTGTTCTACTGTATTTAAATAGCCCTCCAGTCGTTCTTTCAAACCTTCAAATTGAGGCCAGTAGGTATCCAGTCCGATCCCGAAAAGACCAATTTTCAAACTTGATTTATTGACCGAATCAATTTTCAATTTGTTCATGAATATTTTATTTAATCGATAATTAAAGATGCAACAGAAAAACCCAATTTCGAATTTTTATTCAATCCATTCAGGATTAATAAACAAATATAAAACCTCTATAAAATACAAAAGGCCCACAGATTAATTCTGCAGGCCTTTTTTTAATCTTCTAGCTTTAGGCTTTTAGCTTTCATCTTATTTAGAGAGGTACATTGATTTCTCCTTGTACAGATGTCTGAAATAAGGATCCTCCAGGTCGCGTATAAAGCGAATCGATTCTCCGGTTGATTTCATTTCCGGCCCCAATTCCTTTTTAACTTCAGGGAATTTATCGAATGAGAAAACCGGTTCTTTAATAGCATATCCATCAAGTTTACGCTCGATCTTAAAATCTTTCAATTTATTGGTACCAAGCATGATCTTGGTCGCGATATTGATATATGGAACATCGTATGCTTTCGCAATGAAAGGAACAGTTCTGGATGCTCTTGGATTGGCTTCGATTACATATACCTTTTCATCTTTGATAGCGAATTGAATATTCAATAATCCTCTGACATTCAAGGCTTTTGCGATCCGTTTGGTATACTCTTCCATCAAATCAGTTACCTTTTTAGAAAGGTTAAATGGAGGCAATACAGCATATGAATCACCTGAATGAATCCCGGCAGGCTCAATATGTTCCATCATACCAATGATATGGCAATCATCCCCATCTGATATGGAATCAGATTCAGCTTCTTCGGCTCTATCGAGGAAATGATCGATCAATACACGATTTCCAGGCAGGTTTCTTAGCAATTTTACTACAGCCTTTTCGAGGTCTTCATCATTGATTACAATGCTCATCCCCTGTCCCCCAAGTACATAACTCGGACGAACAAGAACCGGATATCCAACTTTATGTGCCACTTCCAGAGCTTCTTCAGCACTTTCAGCCACTCCATACAATGGATAAGGAATGTCCATTTCTTTCAGCAGATCTGAGAAACGACCGCGGTCTTCAGCAATGTCCATGCTATCGAAAGAAGAACCGATAATCTTTATTCCTTTTTCGTGCAGCTTTTGAGCCATTTTTAAGGCCGTTTGTCCGCCAAGCTGTACAATTACTCCCTCAGGTTTTTCTAGTTCAATGATCTCGCGAACATGTTCCCAGAATACCGGTTCGAAATACAGCTTATCCGCCATATTAAAGTCGGTAGAAACTGTCTCCGGATTGCAATTGATCATAATCGCCTCATAACCAGATTCTTTAGCTGCAAGCAATCCATGAACACATGAATAATCAAACTCTATACCCTGACCGATACGGTTTGGACCGGAACCAAGAACGATGATTTTTTTCTTATTGCTGGCAATCGACTCGTTTTCATCCTCGAAAGTGGAGTAATAATAAGGTGTTTGTGCAGGGAATTCTGCAGCACAGGTATCAACCATTTTATAAACACGGTTAATGCCCAG
>CAYJAM010000348.1:0-3493 GCA_964367725.1 uncultured Sphingobacterium sp.
ATTTTTCCTCAAACTGTTTTTCAACTAATATTAGAACCGTAATTATATCAACACTAGCTGTTAGCAATAAAATACTCAAAATTGTATTCAACGGTTTAAACCAAACATTTCTCCAAGCTAATTTCCCAATCATATCATTGTAATTTGGTTAGTAAATTTTTGTTTTATTCTCGAATCGTGTGTTACAATAATCAAAGCGGCTTTGTATTCTTTAGAAAGTGTTTCTAATAATTGAATTACTTTTTCTGCATTATTATCATCTAAACTCGACGTTGGTTCGTCTGCCAACAACACTTTAGGTTCATTCATTAAAGCACGAGCAATTGAAACACGCTGTTGCTGACCAATACTTAACTGTGAAGGAAGTTTGTTTGCCTGATCCGCTATATCTAATTTTGCTAACAAATCTTTTGCGCGTTTTGAATGCTTTTTTCCCGTAGCTAACCAACTGGACATTTCCAAATTTTCTAAAACAGTCAATGCAGCAATAAAATATGATTTTTGAAATACTACACCAATATGTTTTCCACGATATTTATCGGCTTCACTTTCAGAAAAACTAACAATATCTTTACCATCAATAACTATTTCACCTGAACTAGGCTTTAACAAACCAGCTAAAATGTGCAAATAAGTAGTTTTACCTTTACCTGAATTACCAGTAACCAATAAGGTATTTCCCGCTTGACAAAAAATATCAGGCATATGAAATATTTGGTCATTGTTATAAGAGAAAATAATATTTTTAGTACTAACCATAGTCTATTTTTTCATTGGTGTTGCAAGATACTAAAACGAAACAAATTATTTCTTAAAAGAAATTTAAAATATCCCTTCATCTTGAAAACTAAAATAACCTTGTTCGGTTACAATAACATGATCTAAAATTTGGACATCTAAAGTTGCTCCAGCAGTTTTCAACTTTTGAGTAATTTGCTTATCTGGCTCACTAGCTTGTAATTTTCCGGAGGGATGATTATGACATAAAATGGCCGCCACTGCATGATGTTCAATAGCTGTTTTAAAAACCAATCTTATATCGACCAAAGTTCCTGTTAATCCACCTCTACTAACTTGAGTTTTTTGTATTACTTTGTTTGAATTATTAAGATACAACACCCAAAATTCTTCATGGGGTAATTCACCAATTATAGGCTGCATCATTTCGAATACGGATTTACTAGAGGTGATTTGCTTTAATTGAGTAGACTCTTCTGCTCTTCTTCTTCTACCCAATTCGAGTGCAGCTACAATTGAAATAGCTTTTGCCTCCCCTATTCCTTTAAATGAAGTTAACTGAGCGACTGTTAATTTTCCTAATTGATTTAAATTGTTATCCACCGATTTTAAAATGCGTTGACATAACTGAACTGCCGATTCGTTTCTTGAACCAGAACCAATTAAAATAGCTAACAACTCTGAATCAGACAAGGCAGATTTACCTTTTAGAAGTAATTTTTCACGTGGACGATCATCTTCAGCCCACTGATTGATTGGCGTGTACATAAATATTTTTTTTTGGCGTTTAATAATTCAAAAATAAAAAATTTTATTGATTTGACGATGTGTTGATTTGAAAATTTGAAAAATAGTAAAGAGGAAAAAGGTATATTTGTTTTTTTGTAAATACTTTTATTCAATGAATTTAGAATTACCAAAGTTTCACGAGACTTTTAATCCAATATTAGACATTTTAAGTGATGAAAAAACTATCCACACAAGAGAAATGCAAGAAAAAGTTATTCAAAAATATTATTCAAATTTACCAAAAGAACTTTTAGAAGAAAAAACAAAATCAGGGGAAAACTTGATTAACAATAGAATTGCATGGGGAAAATCCTACTTAAAAAAAGGTGGATACATACATTATCCTGAAAGAGGACATGTCCAAATAACTAAAAAAGGATTAAATCAAAAAAATGGTTTAACCTTAAAAAAAGTTGAAGAAGATAGCAATATTTTAAATTTCTACTTAGAAGAAAACTCTAAGCAAACAATAGAGACAAATAAAATTGATAAAATTAAAAATGCTTCACCTCAGGATTTAATAGACGAAGGTTTTAATGAAATTGAACTAGAAGTTAAAAATGAACTATTAACAAAATTAAAAAATATTGACCCATATTATTTCGAAAAAGTAATTTTAATTCTACTCAAAAAAATGGGTTATGGAGATTTTATTGAAACTTCAAA
The DNA here is from genome assembly GCA_964367725.1 of uncultured Sphingobacterium sp. GTDB lineage: Bacteria > Bacteroidota > Bacteroidia > Sphingobacteriales > Sphingobacteriaceae > Daejeonella. The sequence goes on from CAYJAM010000348.1 coordinate 2,194, forward strand.
ATCACAAGATGGAGGAATTGATGGAATTATAAATGAAGATAAGCTTGGACTAGACAAAATTTATATTCAAGCCAAAAGATTCAATGAAAATAAAGTCAGAGAAAAAGATATACGCAATTTTATAGGAGCTATGAGTGGTGACACGAACAAAGGGGTTTTTGTTACTACTTCTTTATTTGATATTGGAGCTATTGAAAAAGCAAAAAATGCACATCATAAAATCATTTTAATTGACGGTAAAAAATTAGTTGACTTAATGCACGAATTCAATGTTGGCGTTCAAATTAAATCTGTTTACGAAGTAAAACAATTAGATGAAGATTTCTTCTTTGAACAATAAAACTAGACTTTACTTGATGTGAAAAATAAAAAAATCCGAAGTAAATTCGGATTTTTTTATCATTCTCAAATTTTCAAATTAACTTATTAATTCTTTCACTTCATCAAAATTCAACCCGCCATAATTCCCAGAACTCATTAATAACAAAGCTGAATTATCTAAATTTTGGTTGAATAAAAAGTTTTTAAATTCGGTTGGATTGGTGTAAATTATTAAATCTTCTCTTTGGAATGATTGTGCAATTTGGTCATAAGTTACTTCTTCCAAACGTTTAATTTTTACTGCATCGGGTGAATAAAAAACAACAGCTACATCGGCTGCGTCTAGTGCCCCTTGATATTCTTTTAAGAACTCGGCATTTAAACTGCTATAGGTATGCAATTCTAAACAAGCAATTAATTTCCTGTCCGGATATTGTGCTTTAACCGCTTTTGTAGTAGCTGAAACTTTACTTGGAGAATGCGCAAAATCTTTATAAGCAACTTTATTACTAGATTCAGCGATTTTTTCTAATCGTTTGCTTGCTCCTTTAAAACTAGCAATAGCTTCATAAAATTCGGCTTCATCAACGCCCATACACTGACACACCCATTTAGCTCCTGCTAAATTACTTATGTTATGCGCACCAAACACTTCAATTGGCATAGGTCCATCTGGAGTGTCTAACAAAGTAGTTCCTTGAGCAACTTCATAAGAAGGTGTATGATATGGAATTTTTCGAATGGGATTTTCACTTCTCTCAGCGACCAATTTCACATTAGCATCTTCTTCGTTGTAAATTAAAATACCTCCATTTGTAATTTTATTGACAAAAATATCGAATTGTTCTACATAGTTATCAAAAGTTGGAAATACATTTATATGATCCCAAGCAATACCAGAAATCAAAGCTATATTAGGTTGATACAAATGAAATTTAGGGCGCAAATCGATTGGAGAAGTCAAATATTCATCCCCTTC
>CAYJAM010000349.1:0-1760 GCA_964367725.1 uncultured Sphingobacterium sp.
ACAGCCAGTTTACTGTTCATTTCCTTGATCTCTTTATTTGCCTGATAAACTTCAAACGCCTTTTTTATGGTTTCATTGAGCTCCTGCTCGCTCCAGGGCTTACTGAGATAATGGTATATTTTACCTTTATTAACCGCATCAATAACCGCATTCATATCTGCATATCCGGTAAGGAGGATTCGGACAGGATCCGGGTACTTTTCAATGATCTTTTCCAGGAATTCGATTCCTGTCATATTGGGCATACGCTGATCAGTGATGATAATTTCAACCGGTTTAGTCTCTAAAATTTTAATTGCAGCATCTGCACTTGAAGCAATCAATACATTATATTTAAGCCGGAAAGTAGCCTTGAAAGAAACAAGGTTATTTTCTTCGTCATCAACATACAGTATATCGATCTTTTTATCAGACATTTGTTACAACATTAAAATTTTAGCAAAAATAAGTATAAATAATAAAAAGCTTACCATTTATCAAGTAATTTATACTTCGTAACATTATTTTATCGAAATTATCAAATAAGAATACAGGCGTTCTTCCTAAGGATAATGCTGAATATACCATCTTAAAATGGAAATAGAATTTAACAACGGCAATCCGGTAGTCAGATTAAGAGCTTTCAGGGCAATTGATGATCGCAGATCATGTGAGTTGTTTGTAGAGGGCCATAAACGGGTTTTAACTAGCATTGGAGTTGAAAAAGTAACATCTTCCAATAACGAATGGATGGATAATCCTGCAGCATTCGTTATGATTGTGGAATCGCTGGATAAGCAAAATGTATATGGAGGTGCCAGGATACACGTGGCAGGGGGATCTGAGCCGCTTCCAATTGAGCAGGCTACCGGAGCACTCGATCCCTCCATTTATGATCTGGTATGGCAGTATGCCCAGAAAGGCACCGGAGAGGGTTGCGGATTGTGGAATTCGAGGGAAATCGCCGGCTATGGCATCGGCAGTATATTTCTAACACGAGTTGGGGTAGCCATGTCAAGGCAAATCGGACTTGATTCATTATTTGGTTTGTGTGCTCCATATACGGTAAAGATGGCTCAGAGCGTGGGCTATGAAATTGAATATGGAATTGGAAATAATGGTACTTTTTATTACCCAAAACTCGATCTTGTTGCTACTGTCTTAATTCTGAGAGATCTGGAGAACCTGAGTGCAGCTGATGATGAGAACAAGGAAGCCATCATATCCCTGCGTGAAAATTTAAAATGTGTACGTATTGAAGAGCTTCGGAATAAAAAAATTGAAATCCACTACGATATCGAAATACCTAATATGGATAAATGGGATTTACAGGCAACTATTGCAAATGCTAAGAAATTAACATCTACCAAGAGCATTGATGAGCGAAACATCAATTTACTGTAAATCTGATTTAAAATTTGCCAATATCCGGTATTTTGGTACATTAAACATTATTACATTAACCTAATCTAACCTATGAATACCAGGCTTTCTGAGCTTATAAAAGCATCCGGACAGATGCAGCTTGTATATAAACCCGTATTTCTCAGAATAACTGACCCATTAGAAAAAATAGCCCTCGATCAGTTAATTGAGAACCAGGTTGCCTTTTTTCATGATGAAATTTATGGCCAGTTGCAGGAACTGGTAAAAATGAAGAATCCGGCAGTGCGCATAAAACCTGAAGAATATCCTGAGTTAATACAAAAGCATTTAGGAGGACGGGATATCCATTCTTATGGGGTTTGGGTATATTATCCATGGAGCAGGCGTTTGGTTCA
>CAYJAM010000349.1:1860-3487 GCA_964367725.1 uncultured Sphingobacterium sp.
ATATCCATTCTTATGGGGTTTGGGTATATTATCCATGGAGCAGGCGTTTGGTTCATATGCTGGATGAGGAAGAATTTATCAAGGTAAGAAGTAACAGGAATCAGTATAAAATAACCCTGAAAGAGCAGGAAACACTAAGTACCAAGCGAATTGGTATCATTGGCCTTTCTGTAGGTCAGTCAATTGCTTTAACATTGGCAATGGAACGTGGTTTTGGGGAACTCCGTCTCACTGATTTCGACACACTTGAATTAAGCAATCTGAACCGTATCCGCTCGGGTGTTCACAATCTTGGGATACCAAAAGTGGTGATTACAGCAAGGGAAATCGCAGAAATGGATCCTTTCCTTAAAGTCATCTGCTTCTTTAACGGATTGAATGAAGAAAACATGGATAGTTTCTTCAGTGATAACGGGAAATTAGACCTTCTGGTAGATGAATGTGATGGCCTTGACATAAAAATACTCGCTCGTTTCAAGGCGAGAGAACTTCGAATACCGGTTATTATGGATACCAGCGACCGCGGTATGCTTGATGTAGAACGCTTTGATCTGGAACCAAACCGACCTTTACTGCATGGAACCATTGAAAATGTTGATCCACAAAACATTAAAAATTTAAGTACCGAAGATAAAATACCGGTAATGCTGCAGATGCTGGGGGTTGAAAACATCTCGCTAAGGGCTAAAGCATCAATGATCGAGGTTGAACAGACGATCAATACATGGCCTCAGCTTGCCAGTTCTGTTGCCCTTGGAGGTGCAGTAGGGGCAGATGTTAGCCGACGGATTCTGCTGGATCAGTACCATGACTCAGGACGTTATTACATCGATCTGGAAGAACTCATTGCCGATAAAGAAAAACATTCGGAAGATAAACCGATAACAAGACTGAACCCTTTCAAGCCATTAAGGCTTGAAGACCTGGAAAAGATTGCATCCAGAGTACTTCCAGCATCTTTGCCTGATGATATTTACCCGGATAAAGAAAGTATCAGCAGCATGGTAGCGGCAGCAGCGGCAGCCCCCTCAACAGGAAACGACCAGCCCTGGAAATGGTATTATAAAAAGGGCACTTTGTTTCTTTTTCACGATGAATTCAGGTCTCATTCATTCGGTGATTTTCAGAAAACAGCCTCCTTCATCACCTTTGGAGCGGCATATGAAAACCTCTATGTCCATGCTTTAAGCCTGGGAATTGAGCCATATTACTCATTCTTTCCTGATGGATCTTCAGAAAAGCTAGTCGCTACAATCAGATTCAGGAAACTAAATCCAAACCCTCTCAGCGATCTGTTGAAACCACTCGATCAGGCAATATTCAAACGCCACACTAACAGGATTATAGCACCGAAAGCCGAAATTTCGGGTGATATTTATAGCAGACTGGGAATATTGGCCGAATCTGTACCGGGTGCAAAAGTCAGGTTTATTACAGATGAAAATGATATGAGGAGCATGGCCCGTATCATCGGAGCCTGCGACCGTATGCGATTGCTTCATCCTGAGGGACATTACGACTTTGTTCATCGCGAAATGCGCTGGACTCCGGAGGATGCCGAAAAAACACTTACCGGCATAGATATACGAACTCTGGAACTTGGAAATTCATTAATGGCTGCAATGGG
>CAYJAM010000350.1:0-3481 GCA_964367725.1 uncultured Sphingobacterium sp.
CATAATTCATGTTTGAGTATTTTTTACCTTGTCTCAAAATAGCCTTAGGCAGATCTTTGTTTTGACCTTCTATCTTGACTTCTTCAAACTAGGCAGGAGACTTCTCCTCTGATCTTCGAGCTTCGAAATCATCATCAAACATCTTTTCATTTGAGTCTCTAATTCAGTTTCTATGAGCTGCAGCAGCCATATCAATGGAGAATTTTTGATCAGACTCCTTGTCTCCCCAAGCTCCAAAAAGCATATTGCATTCTCAATCTTTTGCTTTGAAATACTCTTGCTCTTAGAGGTAACATTTCAGAAGTCTGGCTATAAGAATTAATCCTCCAGCGAATCCAAAAATGAAAGCTAGCATCTCTAATAGAGATCTCTTTTGGATTTATCTCACAATATTTAGTTTATCCTAGAGCTCAGTTCTTATCTCAAATGCAAATCCAGCGTTTGGACTTCCACTTGCTCTGTATTTAAGAGGAATAGTCCTGATGTTAGCTGTATCTCCTTTCTTGATTCCTGAAGCTTACACTCTAAATCCTTCGAATCTGATGTTATCACTTTCAGAAGTGAACTTGGTTGGAGTCAACTGAATGTTAAGTCTAGTTTCATGACCTCCTTTGAATGCAGTGGTTACATTCTAATTATCGCTCTATTCATCTGGAGAGATGAATCCATGTACTTCAGAATATGAAATTGGATAGTCTTGGTAAAACTCCCAAGTGTTTCTGATTTTGTATTTGATGAAATGGAAAAGGACATTTGAGTTTGCTGTGAATTCGAATCTCAAAAATCCATCTTTGAGTTTCTCAGTGTACTCTTTTGGAACATTTCTGTCCTCATAAACAATTTTGATGATCTTAGTATCTCCTCCAGAAAGAACTTACTCTGTGCACTGAATGTTGTTTTCGAATTTCTTAGACTATGGATTGTACTGATTGTAAAGAAAATACTCGCTGTAGTCGTAATGAAGCTAAGAACATGAGGCTTTTTACAGCTGATCATCTTACTTCAATAGATTATTGAGTTGATTGTCTAAACTTACTGGCTGTACATCTTCTTCAATAAGGCTTGAGCTTGTGACTTCAAGTTCAATGTAAAAGTTTCCTTTCATATAGTTACTTGTACTTCGGTCAGTTACTTGAGCAAAGTCAACTCTTGAATTGAAAGCCATATAATGAACTAGGAAGCCAATTGATACAATAGTTACCCATAAAACATAGAAACAAATAATGACTCCACCAACAAATCTCTTTGTATCTCCTCCAGTTATTGCTCTTAAATCAATTTCTCAACAGATGAACAGAGACTTTTCCTTGCAAGAGTTATGAACAATGCCAATCAATGCTCCAAGTACTACAGTCAGGAGAATAAGACTTATGACAACAATAGTTGCTGTTGAGTCAATTCTTTCTCCTTAAGCCTCGTAAATCTTAGGATAATGCACATCTTCAGCAAACTTCCAAGAGTTCAACCCATATTCCTTTCAATCAAATTCAAACTTAGTTCCAATAGGGCAAATCTTATCAGAAGAGCAAACTTTACAGTTGCCAGATTCTTACCAAATAGTTCCTCCTGGACATGGAATACACTCAACTCCATGACCACCAATCAAACCCTAAGGGCATGAATTGCATTTAGAAGCGAAGTAGTTTTCTTTGTTCTCCATGAAGAATTAGTTCGACAAGCAATATTCACACTGCCCGTTCTTTAGAATAGATCCTACTGGACAGGGAATACACTTACCAGTCATGAATTCTTCTGTATTTGTGCATTTTGTTTCGGGGATTGTCATCATCATTTAACTCTACTGATTATTTCCATAAGTTCCTCCAATCATCACTGGGTCCTGCATGTTCTTAAGGAAATGAAGAGAAAATCCGTGTCTCCAAGATAGAATGTAATGTTCATGGTCACCTTTGTATTTAGCCTGTGTGTAATGAACATCTCTCTCTGCAAGATGGACTCACAAGTGCCAGAGATCACTAAATGATCCTCTTCCTCCTGGGTCCTATCCTCCATAAAGAAGCATCATTCCATTTCCTATTGAAAGTAATCCGTGACTTATTCAGGTTGCTAAAGGCTCAGTTGTAGTCTCTTTTAAGGGAATGAAGTTGTTTTCTATGAAATCGTAAGCGAAGACTGATCTCATTGCCATGTTCTTATCGTTAATTCCTCCAAAAACAAAGAGATGTCTATTGTCTATGAGTCCAACTGTATGGGCCCAACGGCAGACAAAATCGTCATTTTCTGGCTTAATTTCCTTTCTATACCATACATTCTCCTTTTTGTACTTGTCTTTGTTCTCTATAAAATTGGCAATCTAATCAAGATCAAGAGCCCAAATATCACATGCAGTTACTCCAGTCGCAGTCAGACCTCCAATAAGAAGAGCTGCTCCATAGTCCTAAAACAGTGTTAGAGTTGCTTGGACTCAAGCAGATGGGATAATTCCAGTCACATTTTAATGAACAAGTTCATGTGTTCTCTCAGCATCCATTATTTGTATCCAATCCTATCTAATGATGTTATAGACCCAGAGGTCTCCAAAGATATGGCCATTTTCTCCTTGTCCTCCAAAGACAATCAAGTAGTTATAATGGCAGACCATAGAATGACCATACCTAGGAGCAGGCGCATCTCCCACTTTTGGAGAAATGTTTTACCATTCGTTTTTAGTTTCATCGTACATGATAACATCATTGAGGAAAACTTCTCTAGAAGCAATAGTCTTTCATCCTCCAAACACCCAAAGTTTCTTATCCCAGCTTTAACATGAAGCATGATTTTGGCGGGGTTCAAACCAAGCTGAACTTCCGGTTGGGCATTTAATTCCAAATTTCTGAATCTCATCAACCCGTGCAACCACTTTTCCTCAGAATTGTCCATATTAAGGTGAAATTTAAAGGTAAATGTTAGAGTTCTCATTAACGTTGCAAAGATCATACACAAGATAATGATAGAGGATAACTCTATCTTCAATTGTCACCACACTTGGCTTGATGTCAGTGTAGGAAGTTTACTTTCCAGGAATGTCTATTTTCGAGCTCACAGTCATCAATTAGTTGAACTCTTTCCCTGCCATGTCTAAAATGTCATTCTCAATCTCAATGATGATCAGGTTTTACTCTCTCTAGTTCTTGTTGATAAGTTATTAGTTTAGATCCTTGAGGGAAATAGTGAATGTCTATACTGGTCCTCCTTGTTCAATGGTAAGTTCTTAAGTGTAGACAACATGAGCAATTGAAGTATTGAGAGTGTGGTCTGCTTCCACTGTTTTCTCAGTGAAAATAAACCCGTCTCAGCTTGTAATGTCCTCTTGCTCAAGCATCTTTTCAAGTTGATCTCGGTTCATTTTGATCACATCTTTTGCTAAGTTAGTGCTTAGAAGTAGTAAGAATACGAGTAAGATCTACCGCATACTTATGAATATTAATCAAATTCTAAATTGAAAGGGGTTTTGGGGTTTTGGGGTTTTGGGGTTTTGGGG
>CAYJAM010000351.1:0-3468 GCA_964367725.1 uncultured Sphingobacterium sp.
CCAATCAGGTTAAGATCACTACAGCCTACCTGATCAACGACAACTCAGATCAGGCAAATGACCAGGTTAGTGCAAAATTGGCTTCCGGTCTTAAAAAAATTAATCCTGTCTATGAGATAAAGGATTCACAGAAAGTGACCCCAACAATAGCCGAAGACATTAAAACCTCAGCTATTTACGCTACGATATTCTCTATATTGGTCATCTTCCTGTACATATTGGCCCGATTCAGACGAATGGCATTTGGATTTGCAGCGATTCTGGCACTGGTTCACGATGTGCTCGTATTACTTGCAATCTTCACCATATTTAATGGCTGGTTACCTTTCTCACTGGATATTGATCAGGCATTTATAGCGGCTATATTAACTGTGATGGGCTACTCCATCAACGATACCGTTGTTGTATTTGACAGGGTGCGTGAATATATCGGGCAGCATCACTCCAAAAACGAGGATCTTCCTTCAGTAATCAATAACGCTCTGAACAGCACCTTAAGCCGTACAGTAATCACTGGTATCTGTACTATTGCTGTATTATTGATCATTTTCATCTTTGGTGGTGAGATCTTAAGAGGATTCTCTTTTGCAATGTTAATAGGTGTGATCTTCGGAACTTATTCTTCCTTGTTCGTTGCAACACCATTTGTTGTAGAATTCATTAAAGAAAAAGACAAAGCAAAAGCTTAATCATTTTCTTCCGGAAATATTTTAAAGCATCCGCCCCTGGCGGATGCTTTTTTTTTGTTTAATAATTAATTTATTCAGATATTTGTCATACGAACAATAAGTATGGCAACAGAATTATTCAGTACCTATTCCTATCTGCTTGATCGCACAGCACGAAAAGTAAAGCAATATGCCCAACGCCGCTTTAATGCTGCCAATTACGATATCACTGTTGATCAATGGTTAATAATAAAAAACCTTAACAACGATAATGATATGAATCAAAGCCAGTTAGCCGAGATTACAGGTAAGGATCATCCCACTTTAACCCGTATTATCGACCTATTGTGCAAAAAAGGTCTTACAGAAAGAAAGATTCAGCCAAATGACCGGCGTTGTTTCACAATACATCTGACAGAACTTGGGAAACAGCGGGTTGCCGAGTGGAGTCCCAAAATGGCTGAGATCAGAATGAAGGCCTGGCAGAATCTTACAGAAGAAGATTATAAAAATCTTAAGCGGATCCTGGATACGATTTACACGAATCTGGACGAGCAGGAGAAACTTTTACCCGAATTATAGACAAACATTAGCACAATATATATTAAAATGATTTCAACAGACATTTGCATAATCGGAGCCGGTCCAGTGGGACTTTTTGCCGTATTTGAAGCCGGACTATTAAAAATGAGATGCCATCTGATCGACACACTGCCCCAGATTGGCGGACAATTATCAGAAATTTATCCTCAAAAACCCATATATGATATACCCGGATACCCTGAAATTAAAGCACAGGAACTGGTTGAACGTCTGATGGAACAGATTGCCCCTTTTGATCCCGGATTTACTTTGGGTGAACGTGTAGAATCCCTTGAAAAACAAGATGATGATTCCTTTATTGTTGGAACCAATGATGGAACAAAAGTACATTGCCAGGTAGTGGTGATTGCAGGCGGACTTGGTTGTTTTGAGCCACGTAAACCTGAAATACAGGGATTACTTGACTTTGAAGGCAAGGGCGTTGAATACATGGTGAAGAAACCTGAAAACTTTAGAGATAAACGAGTTGTTTTGGCCGGTGGTGGTGATTCTGCGCTGGACTGGACCATATTTTTGGCTGATATCGCCGAAAGAGTAACATTGATTCATCGTGGTGATACCTTCAGGGGAGCACCCGATTCAGCAGAAAAAGTTCATGAACTAGCCAGCAATGGTAAGATCGATCTGATCCTGCAGTCAAACCTCCTGAGTGTTGGCGGTAATGGCAGCCTGAAAGAAGTATCCTTTGTAGGACGTGATCAGGTTACCAGAACACTTCAAACAGATTATTTGATTCCTTTATTTGGATTAAGTCCGAAACTGGGGCCGATAGCCGGCTGGGGACTGAATATTGACAAATCTGCGATACAGGTTGATACTTTTGATTATTCCACCAATGTGGATCGCATCTATGCGATTGGAGATATAAACACCTATCCAGGAAAACTGAAGCTTATTCTGTGCGGCTTCCATGAAGCAGCATTAATGGTACAAAGTGCCTTCAAATATGTCTATCCCGACCAGAAATTAAGTTTTAAATACACTACTGTATATGGTGTAAACGCATTCTAAAATGATCAACATTACAATTGAAGATAGAAACGGGGAGCAGCAGCCCATTGAGATTCCAGAAGAAATAAGCCTGAGTTTAATGGAGGTTTTGAAGGCCTCAGATTACAATATCCTGGCAACCTGTGGTGGCATGGCTTTATGTGCCACTTGCCATGTACAGGTCATCAAGGGATTGGAAGATCTTCCGCAAGCCGGAAATGAAGAAATGGACATGCTCGATACTTTACCTGATGCTGGATTTGATAGCAGACTTGCCTGCCAGATCCGAATAAACGAGAATCTTAATGGCATGATTTTTCGAATCAGAGGGGATGAACTTTAACTCTGCTAAAATAAATTCAAAGAATAAAAAACAGCGCTATGGAAAAACCTATGAATAATTCGACTGCATTTCCCAAAGTAATAATTATTGGCGGTGGATTTGGTGGAATTGAAATAGCCAAACGATTAAAAGACAAGGAAGTTGAAATTACTATGCTCGACAGGCATAATTACCATACCTTCCAGCCCTTGCTTTACCAGGTGGCTACAGGTGGTCTTGAAGCTGATTCCATTGCCTTCCCCTTGCGAAAAATATTTAAAAATCAGAAAAATTTCACATTCAGGGTTACCGAAGTGGAGCGAATTGAGCCTGAAAAAAAGATTGTCCATACAACAATTGGAGAAATTGAATATGATTTCCTGATCATTGCCACCGGTTCTGATACAAATTACTTTGGACAGAAGGAAATTGAGCATTTTTCGATGCCCATGAAAACCATCCCCGAAGCATTGAACCTCAGAAGCATGATTCTTCAGAATCTTGAAGAAGCTTTAATTGAATCTGATCCTGTAAAAAAGAGCGCCCTCTTGCAATTCGTTGTCGTTGGAGGTGGTCCTACCGGAGTGGAGCTATCAGGTTCCCTGGCGGAATTAAAAAAACATGTACTTCCAACTGATTATCCGGAATTGCGTGTTGAAGACATCAAAGTGTATCTGATTGAAGGGTCACCTGAATTATTAGGATCTATGTCAGTCCAGGCATCCGGAAAAGCAAAAGATTTTCTGCAGAAACTGGGGGTTGAGGTATTTACCGATCTGAGAGTTGAAAGTTATGATGGCAAAGTCATTAAGCTTTCTAACGGACAGGCTATTGATACCAAAAATGTACTCTGGTCGGCAGGGGTTAAAGGCGCGACACCTGCAG